>JAJZMW010000107.1 GCA_021848165.1 Thermoplasmata archaeon | reverse complement strand
GAGATCCGGGTCGGCCGCGCCGTCGACAGCCTCCGACGCCTCGCGGAGGAGGGGGCCGCCCCGTTCGACTTCGTCTTCGTCGACGCCGACAAACCGGCCTACCCCGAGTACCTCGCCTTCGCCGAGCGCCTCGCCCGGCCCGGCGCGCTGATCCTGGTCGACAACGTGGTCCGGGGCGGCGCGGTCTGCGACGCGAACGATCCGGATCCGAACGTCCGCGGCGTCCGGACGATGAACGAGGGGCTCGCCGCCTCGCGTCGCCTCGACGCGACGACCGTCCAGACGGTCGGGGTCAAGGGGTACGACGGATTCACGCTCGCCGTGGCCGGCGGCGATGGCCGCGGCTCCGCGGCGCCCTCCGGGCCGAGTCAGCATAACGGCTAAATCATCGCGGACCGTCCGGCGCCCGATGGCCACGGGAGGGACCCCCCCGACCGGCGCCCCCGAGCCGGGCGCCTTGGAGACCCAACGGCAATCGCGTTGGCTCGGGCAGGAGTACGCGGACATGACGAAGCTCCGTGAGATCTCCGCCCGCCACGCCCACACCGCCGCGCGGGCCGAGGCGCGGGCGGCGCACCTGCTCACGAAGGTCGACAAGTACCGCCACGCGGCGACCGCGGTGCGGGAGAAGGCGGCCCTCGTCCGCGGCGAGATCCCCGAGATGCAGGGGATGATCGCGCAGCTCAACGGCCAGATCGCCGACGCCGCGAAGCGCGCGACGCCGGGGCTCGCGCCGAGCACCGACGTCATGAAGCTCCAGGTGAAGGCGCGCAAGCTCCAGCAGCGCGCGGCGGACCGCGAGCGCAAGGCCTCCGGGCTCGAGCTGAAGGCCGCGAAGCAGACGCAGCGGGCCTCCGAGCTCAAGGTGAAGGCCGACCGTCTCCTCGAGATCGCGCGGAGCCACGAACAGGAGTCCCAGGTCTACCGGCAGCGGGCCGACCAGCTCCAGATGGCGGCGGCCGGCCGACTCAGCGCCCCCGACCCGACCGGTGGTTCGGCGCCCCCCAGCCCACCCCAATGAAACTGATCGTCACCGTGGGGATGCCCGGCTCGGGCAAGGACGAGCTGGTCGAGATCGCGCAGTCGATCGGCCTCGCGACCTTGAAGATGGGCGACCTGGTCCGCGACGAGACGAAGCGCCGGGGCCTCCCGCTCAACAACGCCAACGTCGGTCGCGTGGCGAGCGAGGAGCGCGACAAGCACGGCGCCGGCATCTGGGCGCAGCGGGCGCTGCCGAAGCTCACCGAGACCAAGATGCTCGTCGATGGGTGCCGCTCCGACAGCGAGGTCACCGTCTTCCGCCACCATTTCGGCGACCTCTACGTCCTCGGCATCTTCGCCTCCCCCGAGTCGCGCTTCGAGCGCCTGCGCAAGCGGGGACGCGGCGACGACTCCTCCGACATGCAGGAGTTCTACGACCGGGACCGCCGGGAGCTCAAGTGGGGGATCGGCAACGCCCTCGCGGCCGCCGACGGCATGATCGTCAACGACGGAACGTTGGAAGCGTTCCGCCAGGAGGCGCGCGATCGCCTCAAGGCGATCCTGGCGCGCGCGGACGACGACGACTGATCAGGCGGCGTCGGCCGGTCCGTCGAGCAGGGAGCGGACGGGGTCGAACCGCTCGCGGTCGACCATCACGACGAACCGGGCGGCCCCGGGCAGGAGGCGACGGACCTCGCCGACGAGGTAGCGGTCGCGGTCCCGCGCGAGCTCCCGGGAGCCGGCGCCGACCGCGAGCGCCGCGTCCCAGCGCAGGGCGAACTCGTCCGGGTCGTTCGCCGTCGGCGGCTGGCGGGCGAGCTTGCGCTCGCGCAGCGTGCGGCGGACCAGCTCGACGTAGCCGATGTTGGCGGTGAACATCGACGCGGCGCCGTCGTCCGACGGATCGAGCGGATGGAGGGGGACCCCGTGCGCGCGGGCCCACTCGATCGCGCGGACCGCGCTCGGGTTCGGGACCCGGACCTCCCCCCACCGGGTGAGGGCGTGGATCTCGCTCTTCTCGGTCTCGACCAGATGGACCGTCGTCTCGCCCTCGGCGTCGGCGAAGTACTCGGCGATCCCCGCGAGCTCCTCGGGGGAGAGCGCGACGCCGATCCGGTCGGGCGCCGTCCGCTCGAGGATGTCGACGAACGCGTAGCTCTCGCGGGTGAGCCCGCGCACGCAGCCGACCAAGAGGACGCGCGGCTCGCGCGCGAGCCGCTCGGCCTTCACGCGTCCTCGCGCTCCTCGATCTCGTCCAGGAGCTCGTCGCGATCGCGGTGCCGCGCGAGCTCGTCGACGCTCAGCACGGGCAGCCCGTCGATCGACGAGCGGGGGATCGGGTCCGGGACGACGAACATCGCGTGGCGCTCCGTCACGCGCGCGAGCTGGCGGAGGAGCTCGGCGCGGTGCTGCGCCGTCCGGAGGCTCCCGATCGCCGTGAGGAGGATCTCCCGCACCGCGGTGTCCTGCGGCGTCCGGGTGAACGCGTCGAACGGGGCGCGGAGGGTCGGGACGACCTCCCAGCCCATCCCGAAGAGGCGCGCGAAGACGTCGGCCCGGAGCCGGTCCGTGGCGCGCGGGGGGCCGCTGGCCGGGCCCTCGGCGGCCGGTCCGTCGGCCTCGTCCGCCCGCTCCGCCGCGCGGCGGCGCATGAAGTCGAGCAGGTCGATCGGGACGGCGAGCGGCTCTCCGAAGTACTGCTCGATCCGCTCGACGACGACGATCTCGGCGCCGCCCCCTTCCTCGTAGAGCTGGATCGAGTGGCGGGAGACGCCGGCGATCTTCGCCATCGCCCCCAGGGAAAGACCGCGGCCCTCTCGGAGCTCCCGGAACCGGTCCCCGTCGATGCGGGCAAAGATCCCGCCCGGGGCCGAGAGGAGGAACGGGGGTACGCCCTTGTGGAGGAGCTCCTCGAGCGTTTCCTCCGTCAGGATCGGGATCTCGTAGCGCGAGTAGACGACCCCCGCCTCGAGCTCGCTCGCCCCCGAGGTCTCGCCGACGACCAGCGTGACCGCGGGGAAGAGATGGCCGAGCTCGGCGAGCCGCGACGCCTCCTCGCGGCTGAGCGTGTCGATGTTCTTGAGGACCTTGATCAGGAGGAGCAGCGAATCGCGGCGGGCGGCGAGGTCGAAGCTCGACGGCCGCACGCCGTGCGCGTCGGAGACGAAGAACCCGCTGCGCTCGAGCAGGTCCTGGATCCGCTGGATCGCCTTCTCCCGCGAACGCTCCATCGTCGGGCCTCCCCTCGAAAGAGTTTCGGTTAGTATATAAATGTCGACCGTCCGCTCTCTCGAAGTGGGACGGGGGGACCCGGCCGCGTGGCGGATCGGTCGACCCCGCCCCCGGACACGGTAAACGGGCGATCTTCGTAGGGGCGACGATGCCCGAGGCGGAACTCCGTCCGGTGCGCGGGGCTCCGGCGCTCCGGCTCGGCCCGGCGCGCGCGAGCGGGATCCGCTCGCTGGTGATCGCCGACCTGCATCTCGGGCTCGGCGCGACGCCCGAGCGCCCGCTCGGTCCCCCCGAGGCGAACGCGCCGCGCCTCGCCGCGGAGATCCTCGACCTCGCGCGGCGCGAAGGCGCCCGCCGGCTGATCCTCGCGGGGGACACCAAGCATCCGATCGTCGGGGTCCCGCGGCCCCTGCGCCGCCCGTTGTTCGACTTCTTCGCCGAGCTCCTGGCGGGGGACCTGCGAGTCGAGCTCGTGCTCGGGAACCACGACGTCGGGATCGCGCGCCACCTCCCGCGCGAGGTCGACGTCGTCCCCGCGACCGGATACGTTCGCGAAGGGGTCGGGATCTTTCACGGGCATCGGTGGCCGAGCGCCGCGGTGCTGCGCGCGAAGCGCCTCGTCGCCGGGCACCTGCACCCGGGCGTCCGGTTCGCGGCGACGGTCGACGACCCCGCGACCAAGCGGCGATGCTGGCTCCGGGTCGAGTTCCCGTCGGCGCGGGTCCCGCGCCGGGGACGGCGGCGGATCGGCGCCCGCGAGCTCGTCGTCGTGCCGGCGTTCAACCCGGTCGCCGGGGCCGAAGCGCTGAACCGGGACCGGCCCGAGCGCGGGCGCACGTTCCTCTATCGACGGTTCCTCTCCCACGGGGTGGTCCGGGCCTATCTGCTCGACGGCACCGATGTCGGGACGATCCCTATTCCCCGACGCGGCCCGCGCGCTCGATCGCGATCTTGAGCTCGCCCGGCGCCTCGATCGGCGGCCGACAGCTCGTCCCGACGCAGACGAGCGCCCGTGCCCCGCGATCGCGCGCGGGCGCCGGGAGCGGTCGCTCCTCGGTGAACGCGGCGGCCGCCTCCGCCGAGAGGACCCAGTGGTTCGGATGGTACGTCTCGCGCGCGGCCCGCTCGAGCGCGACCGCCGCGGGGCCGCGCCCTTCGATGACGACCGTCGGCGAGGGCGTGCGCAGCAGCCCGGCGGCGAGCGCCGTGCCGGCCGCGAAAAGGCCGGCGTCCCCGATGCGCCGGACGATCGGCGCGACCAGCCCGTCGGCGAACTCGCGCCACCGCGGGCGCTCGCGCAGCGAAGCGAGTCGGATCGCCGCCAGCATCGCCGCGGCGTTCGCCGCGAGGTGCGGGCTGTCCTCGAGCGGGTACGACGGGGCGCTCGCCGCGACGAGCGGGGCCCCATCGTAGAGGCCGGGGGCGAGGTCGCGGAGCAACCCGTCCTCGCCCCGGAACTCCCGGTCGATGAGAGCGAGGATCTCCTCCGCGCGCTCCGCGTAGGCGACGACCCCCGTCGCTCCCGCGAGCTCGACGAGCCCGAAGGCGAACTCCGCCTGGTCCTCCAGGAGGCCGTAGCCGGTCCCTCGGGCCCCCTCGAGCCGATGCGGGACCCCCCGATCGGCGCGATACCCCGCGGCGAGGAATCGATCGGCCGCGCGCCGGGCCTCGAGCAGGGGCTCCGCCGATCCGAGCACGCTCGCCGCTCGCGCGTACGCGCGGATCATGCTCCCGTTGAGGCTCGCGTACAGCGCCGGGTCGACCCCGGGCGCCGGCCGCTCGGCGCGGGCGGCCCGGACCTTCCCGAGCGCGCGCGCGAGGGTCGCTTCGGGGTCCGGAGCGGGCGAGGGCGATCCGTCGGCCGCCTCCGCGACGCTCATCAGCCGGAAGAGGACGCTGCGCTCGGGGTCCTCGGGCATCCGGCCGTCGCTGCCGACGCCGTAGACCCGCGTGAAGATCCGGAACTCCTCGGGCGAGAGGATCGCGTGCAGCTGCGCGCGGGACCAGGTGTAGTAGCCGCCGTCGTCGCCGGGGGCGTTGTCGGCGTCCTGGCTCGCCCCCCAGCCACCGTCCGGCGAGCCGAGGGTCGTCGAGATCCAGCCCAGCGTCCCGCGGAGGGTCCCTTCGAACGCCGTCCGCCCGAACCGGGCCGCGCCGTCCGCGTAGACAGCGAGCAGGGCCGCGTTGTCGCTCGCCATCTTCTCGAAGTGGGGGATGTGCCAACCTTCGTCGACCGAGTAGCGGTGGAACCCCCCTCCGACGTGGTCGTAGATCCCCCCCGCGGCCATCCGCTCGAGCGTCTCCCGGGTCCGCTCCCCGCTCTCGGGGACCCCGTTCGCGAACTCGTCCCACAAGAGGAAGCCGAGCGCGGTCGGGTGCGGGAACTTGGGGGCGGTCCCGAAGCCACCGTTCGCGGGGTCGATCGATTCGTGGAGGTTCCGCCGGACCGAGCGGAGGAACTCGTCGGCCCCCGCGAGCGACGAGCGGCGGGAGGCGTGGCGCGCGAGCGCCTCCTGGATGGCGCGCGCGTGGCGCGCGAGCTCCGCGGGCTCCGTCTGCCACAATCGCTGGACCTCGGGAAGGAGACGCCGCAGGCCGGGCCGTCCGTGCCCGTCGGTCGCCGGGAAGTAGGTTCCCCCGAGGAACACCTCCCCCGCCGGCGTGAGGAAGGCGGTCAGGGGCCATCCCCCCTCGCCGGTCAGCGCCCCGACCTGCCGCTGATAGCGGCGGTCGACCTCCGGATGCTCGTCCCGGTCGACCTTGATCGCCACGAACCCCTGCCGAAGGAGGCGTGCGACCTCGGGGTCGGAGTAGGTCCCTTCGTCCATCACGTGGCACCAATGGCACCAGGAGGCGCCGATGTCGAGCAGGATCGGGACGCGACGCCGGGCCGCCAGCTCGAACGGCTCCGGTCCCCACGGGTACCAGTCGATCGCCTGCTCGGCGGCGCTCCGCAGGTAGGCGGAGGTCGACCCGGCGAGGCGCCATCCGCCGCTCGCGGGGTGGGCCGGGGCATCGGCGTCCGCCATGCGGTCCCTCGGCCGAGCGGGGACTTACCCTCTTCGCCCGGCGGTCGCCGAGCGCTCTCGACCGGTAAGCGACTGACGACCCCGTTACTCCTCGAGTCGGCCTTATAAGCCGACCTCGAGTGGCGCGCCCGAGGTTCCCACGATGGAGATGCAACCCGGCCAGATGGCCTACGACCGGGCGATCACGGTCTTCTCGCCCGACGGGCGTCTCTTCCAGGTCGAGTACGCGCGGGAGGCCGTCCGACGGGGAGCGACCACCGCCGGGGTCGTCTACGCCGACGGGGTCGTCCTCATCGCCGATCGGCGCATCCCGAACCCGAAGCTCGCCGAGCCCTCGAGCCTCGAGAAGATCCACCCGATCGACGAGGGGATCGCCTGCGCCACGGCCGGCCTGGTCGCCGACGCCCGCGTGCTCGTCGATTACGCGCGTCTCTCCTCGCAGATCCACCGGGTCACCTACGCCGAATCGATCGGCGTCGAGCTCCTCGTGCGGCGCATCTGCGACTACAAGCAGCAGTACACCCAGTACGGCGGCGTTCGCCCGTTCGGGACCGCGCTCCTCGTCGGCGGGTACGACGACGCGGGGGTCCACCTGTTCGAGACCGAACCGAGCGGATCCCTGACGAGCTTCCGGGCGGCGAGCACCGGGGGGAACCGCAACGCGGTCGTGGAGCTGTTCGAGCAGAAGTACAAGCCCGGCCTCGACCGGGACGCGGCGACGCTCCTCGCGCTCGAGGGGTTGCGCGCCGCGCTCGACGACGGGGCGAGCCTCACGCAGGTCGAGATCCTCACCGTCGACCGGGCGGACGGGACCCATCGACTCGACCCGTCGGAAACCCAGAAGTACGTCGCGCGCCTTCCGCCCGCCGGGGGAACCTCGGCGAAGACGCGTCCCTAACGGAGCGCGCGGGCCGTCGGGAGCGAACGGCGATGGTGAAGGTCGACGACGCCGTCATCGCCCGCTGGGAGACCCACGGCTCCCGGTTCGAGGTCCTCGTCGATCCGCTCGCCGTTCAGATGATCAAGGACGGCAAGGAGATCGACCTGGCCGACAAGCTCGCGCTCGACCAGGTCTTCAAGGACGCGAAGAAGGGCGACAAGGTCAGCGAGGAGCATCTCGAGAAGACGTTCCACACCCGGGACCTCGTGACGATCGCCCGCGAGATCATCCAGAAGGGCGAGGTCCAGGTCACCACGGAGCAGCGCCACCAGCTCCAGGAGGCGAAACGCCGGCAGATCGTCGCCACGATCGCCCGCAACGCGATGAACCCGCAGACCGGCGCGCCGCACCCCGCCGCGCGGATCGAAGCCGCGATGACCGAGGTGAAGTACCACGTCGATCCGTTCCGGTCGGTCGACGTGCAGGTCCAAGAGGTCCTCGCGAAGCTCCGGCCGATCCTGCCGATCCGCTTCGATGTCGTCCGGGTCCAGATCAAGGTCCCCGCCCAGCATTACCCCCGCGTGATCGGCGACATCAAGGCGATCGGGAAGCCTTCCGAGGAGCGGTGGCTCTCGGACGGCTCCTACAGCGCCGTGCTCGAGATCCCCGCCGGGGTCCAGACGGAGCTCTACGAGAAGCTCAACGCCCGCACGAAAGGCGCCGCCGAGACCGTCCTACTTAAATAGAGACCCCCGGTCGCGCCCGCCGGTGCAGCACGCAAAATGTCTCACGGAAATCGGCCCGGCCACCCTCGGCGTGGCCGCGAGGCGGATGCCTCGCCATCTTCGAGCCGGGATCGCGCACTAGTGCTCCCGGGGGAAGAGCTCCCGGCCCGGGGCTTGCGCCCGGGGACGGGGACCTACCGGACCCAAGGGAAGGTCTACGCGAGCATCCTCGGCTTCGTCCAGGAGCGCCCGCCGTTCGTCCAGGTCGTTCCGCTCTCGGGACGGTACATCCCGAAGCCGCACGACACGATCGTCGGCTACGTCGCGGACGTCCAGACGACCTTCTGGCTGCTCGACATCGGCGCCCCGCGGTGGGCCCCCCTCCACATGACCGGGACCCCGTGGAAGATCGACGTCGGCGAGTGCGACCGCTACCTCCGGGTCGGCGACACCGTCCTGGTGACGGTCGAGAGCCTCGACCCGACCGGGCGGATCGGCGTCTCGATGCTCGGGGAGGGACTCGGTCGCCTCGACGGCGGCACCATCGTCACGATCTCCCCCGCGAAGATCCCGCGCGTCATCGGCCGCAAGGGGTCGATGATCGAGTCGATCACCCGCCTCACCGGCGCCCGGGTCGCGGTCGGCCAGAACGGCCGGATCTGGATCGACGGACCCCCCGAGGCGCTCGTACAGGTCCGGCAAGCGCTCGCGATGATCGAGGGAAGCGGCCACCGCCCGGGGCTGACCGAGCGCGTGCAGGACCTCCTCCACGCGAGCGGAGCCCGCGGCCCCGGACCGGCGTCCCCCGACGAGCCCCTCCCGCCTCCGCATCTCGACCGGGTCGACGCCTCCCCGCCCCGCGAGGAGCCGGGGGCGGACGGCGAGCCCGACCCGGCGGCGGACGATTTCTGAGTTCACGTGTCACCGAGAGACGAAGGAGAAGAACACCATGGGAAGCGTTGGAGCGAAGGAAGTCCCCGTCCTGTTGAGCCCCGAGGGATTGCGGATCGACGGGCGGAAGCTCGATGAGCTGCGCTCGATCCGCATCGTGGCGGGTGCCCTGCACCAGGCCGACGGATCGGCGTTCGTGGAGTGGGGAGCGAACAAGGTCATGGCGGCGGTCTACGGACCGCGCGAGGTCCACCCCCGCCACTTGCAGCAGAACAACAAGGCGATCGTCCAGTGCCGCTACAACATGGCGGCGTTCAGCGTCGACGAGCGCAAGCGGCCCGGCCTCGACCGCCGCTCGCAGGAGATCAGCAAGGTCATCGCGGAGGCGTTCGAGTCGGTGATCTTCGCCGAGGAGTTCCCCCGGACGAGCATCGACGTCTACATCGAGGTCCTGCAGGCGAATGCGGGCACCCGGTGCGCCGGGATCGTCGCGGCGAGCGTGGCGCTCGCCGACGCCGGCATCCCGATGGTCGACCTCCTGCCGGCCGTCGCCGTCGGCAAGGTCTCGGGCGCGATCGCGCTCGACCTGAAGAAGGAGGAGGACAACTTCGGGGAGGCGGACCTCCCAATGGCGCTCGTCCCCCAGTCCGGGCGCCTCGTCCTGCTCCAGATGGAAGGGCACATGACCCGCGACGAGCTCGCGAAGGCGCTCGATCTCGGGGTCAGCGGGTGCCGCTCGATCTACGAGAAGATGAAGCAGGCGCTCCGCGATCGCTACGCCGGCGGAACGGAGGTCGCCGCATGAGCGACGAGGTCACCGCCGAGATCCTGACGACCCACCTGCTCGACCTGGCCGCGCACGGCAAGCGCCTGGACGGCCGCGGGATCGACGAATACCGGCCGGTCTCGATCGAGCCGGGGTTCGTCTCGACGGCCGACGGCTCCGCGCTCGCCCGCATCGGATCGACCGCCGTCCTCTGCGGGATCAAGCTCGAGCCCGGCAAGCCGTTCCCGGACACCCCGAACGCGGGGGTCCTGACGACCAACGCCGAGCTGGTGCCGCTCTCGAACTCGATGTTCGAGCCCGGCCCGCCGCACCCCCGGGCGATCGAGGTCTCCCGGGTCATCGACCGCGCGATCCGCGCCGCGGAGACGATCGATCTGACGAAGCTCTGCGTGACCCCCGGCGAGAAGTCGTGGGTCTGCTACACCGACGTGCACGTCCTCGACCACTCGGGGAACCTCATCGACGCGGGGATGCTCGCGGCCCTCGGGGCGCTCACCCACGCGACGATGCCGAACCGACGGTTCGGGATCGCGGACGCCGATGCGCCGCTCGATGTGCAGCACTTCCCGGTGGAGTGCACCTTCGTCCGCCTGGGGGAGACGATCGTGGTCGACCCGTCGTTCGAGGAGGAGCAGGGCGCGCAGGGCCGGATCACGATCGCGACCGACGAGAGCGGACGCGTCGTGGCGATGCAGAAGGGCCTGATCGGGGCGTTCAGCCCCGATGACGTTAAGGCCGTGGTGGAGAGGGCCTTCGCGCACGGCGACCGCCTCCGGGCGATCGCGCGGCAGGGAGGCTCGAGCGCATGAGCAAGCGGACGAAGAAGGTCGGCAACACGGGCTGGATGGGTCCCCGCTACGGGATCCGGATCCGCCGCCGCGTTCTCGACATCGACCGCGCGCGCTCCCACGCCGCCGCCTGCCCGCACTGCTCGACCGTCACGGTCGAGCGCGTGTCGAGCGGCGTCTTCGAGTGCCGCCGGTGCCACACCCGCTACGCGAGCGGCGCCTACCTCTACACCCCGCCCCCGCCGATCACCCGCGTGGAAGCCGCCGCGGCCGCGGGCAAATCTTAAGGGAGCCTTCCGGCCTCCTTCTGGTGCGCCATGTTCCGTTGCATCCGGTGTGGGGAAGCGCTGCCGTCCGACGCGAACCTCTTCGGGGTCCGCTGCGACAACTGCGGGGGCAAGATCTTCACGAAGGAGCACCCCAACGTCAAGAAGACCCTCAAGGCGCGCTAGCGCGGGGTCGCTGGGCGCTCATTAACCCGCGCGCCCTCCCGGGCCGTGGCCGGCCCGAGCGTCCAGTTCCTCGGCGGGGTCCGGGAGATCGGCGGCAACAAGATCGTCCTCACGGACGGACCCGATCGGATCCTCTTCGACTTCGGCCCGTCGTTCGATCCCGCCTACGAGAACTACTTCCGCGACTTCCTCCAGCCCCGCTCGACGAGCCCGATCAAGGACCTCCTCGAGTTCGGCCTGATCCCGCGGATCGAGGGGCTCTACGCCGCGGAGGCGCTCGCCCACTCCGATCTGCCGTACCGGGCCCCGGAGTTCGCGGGGGTCTTCGTCACGCACGCCCACGCCGACCACGCGGGCTACCTCTCCTACATCGACCCCGAGATCCCGGTCTACGTCGGGGAGGGGACGAAGGCGCTCCTGGACGCGATCGCCGGCTCGACGTCGCAGAAGTATGGCGACCACGACTGGCGGACGTTCCGCCCGCGCGCGCCGGTCCGCCTCGGGCGGCTCGAGGTCCGCCCGTACCCCGTCGATCACTCGATCCCGTTCGCGTTCGGCTACCTCGTCCACACGAGCGAGGGGGCGTTCGCCTACACGGGGGACTTCCGCCAGCACGGTCCGCGCGCTCCCGATAGCCACGCCTTCTTCGAGGCGGTGCGCGACGCGCACCCGGTCGCCCTGGCGATGGAAGGGACCCGCGCCGGGCCGGACGCGCGCGAGAACCTGAGCGAGGCGGGGGTCCGCTCGCGGGTCGACGCGATCCTGGGGCAGACCGACGACATCGCGATGGGGTGCACCTACCCGCGGGACATCGACCGGCTCACGACGCTCTACCGCGCCGCCGTCGACTCGGGCCGTACGTTCGTCGTCTCCTACCGGACCGCCCACCTGCTGGCCTCGATGGCGTCGCACTTCCCGCCCGGCGGGATCCCCGTCCCCGGCACGAGCCCGAACCTCTCCGTCTACGGCCGCCGCAAGAAGGTCTACTACGCGTGGGAAAAGCCGTTCCTCGACGACGCGGTCTCCGCCGAGGAGCTCGCCCGCCACGGGGCCCGCTACCTGCTCGCGCTCGACTTCTACCAGTTCCCGGAGCTCATCGACCTCCGCCCGCCGAAGGGGAGCCCGTTCGTCCACTCGATGAGCGAACCGTTCAGCGAGGACGACCTCAACGACGAGGTGATGCACCGGTGGCTCGACCACTTCGGGCTGCGGTTCCACCAGGCGCACGCGAGCGGCCACGCGAGCCAGACCGAGCTGTTCGACCTCGTCCGCCAGACCGATCCGAAGATCCTCTACCCGATCCACACCCAGCACCCCGACGCGTTCCTCCGATTGGGCCCGCGGGTGCGTCCCCCCGAGCTCGGAGCGGTCTACCCGCTCGCCGCGGGACCGTAGCCCCTTAAGCCCGGCGAACGCTCGCGCCCGGGATGCCCGCGAGCGAGAGCGGCCGGTGGCCGACCGGCTACGCCCCGCTCGATCGGCTCCTGGGCGGCGGCCTCGAGACCGACTCG
The DNA here is from genome assembly GCA_021848165.1 of Thermoplasmata archaeon. GTDB lineage: Archaea > Thermoplasmatota > Thermoplasmata > Lutacidiplasmatales > UBA184 > Lutacidiplasma. Next base: position 1,263 of record JAJZMW010000107.1, on the reverse strand, counting down.
ATCACCGAGGTCTACGGCGAGGGAGGGACCGGCAAGACGGTCTGGTGTCTCGCGCTGAGCGTGCGGGCGCTCGCCGAGGGGCGGTGGGTCCTCTACGTCGACACGGAAGGGGTCAGCCCGCATCGCCTGGCGTCCACCGCGGCCGGATTGCCCGAGGGATCCCTCGAGCGCCTCCTGGTCGTGAGCCCGTCGAACCTGGTCGAGCAGAGCCGTGCGGTCGAGCGGGCCGCGCTGCTCGCCTCCGACCCGGTGCGGCCGGTCGGGCTCGTCGTGCTCGACTCGGCGACCCACTTCTACCGCCTCGCGCGGACGGAGGACGACGAGGACGAAGCGCGCCGGGAGCTCGCCGAGCAGATCGGCCGCCTCGTCCACACCGCCCGGGCCTACGACCTTCCCGTGGTCGTCACGAACCAGGTCTACCAGAGCCGCAAGGAGGGGACGGTCGAGCCGCTCGGCGGTTCGTTCCTCAACCATGCCGCCAAGACGATCCTTCGCTTCGAGCGGGCGGGAGGCGACCACCGCCGGATCGTCCTCGTGAAGCACCGCTCGAACCCCCCGGGCGCGGTCGACTTCCGCATCACCGGCGCGGGGATCCAGGAGATCTCGTTCGCCCGCTCCGCACAATCGCCATAAGGCTCCCGGACCTGCGCTTGCGGCCGATGGCGGACCCGCTGGAGTACGCCGATGTCGCCACCCCGATCGGCACGTTCCGGGTCGTCTACCAGGGGGGGACCGTGCGCGTGGTCGACCTCCTCGAGAACGGGGTCGAGCAATCCGGGCTCCCCCCCGGGGCCGTGCGACGGAGAACGCCGTTCCCGGCGGGAAGCCCTCCGCGGCAGCTCCAAGAGTACTTCCGGCGCACGCGCGAGCGGTTCGATCTCGACGTCGACCCCGAGACGGCGAGCGAGTTTGACCGCCGGGTCTGGGCGGAGCTGCGGAAGGTCCCGGCCGGCCAGACGATCACCTACGGCGAGCTCGCGAAGCGCGCCGGTCGCTCCGGTTCCGCCCGCGCGGTCGGGGGGGCGATGCATCGGAACCCGATCCCGGTGATCGTCCCGTGCCACCGCGTGGTCGGAGAGGCCGGGGCGATCACCGGCTACGGCCTCGGGCTCTGGCGCAAGCGGTGGCTCCTCGACCGCGAAGGCTCCTGGCCGCTGCGCTCCCGCTCCGCGGAGGGACCCCGGCCCCGCCAGAAGACCCTCGAGCAGGTCCTCGCCCCTCCCGGCCACGGGCGGCGCGCCGCGTCGTCGACCACGTAACGTA
>JAJZMW010000070.1 GCA_021848165.1 Thermoplasmata archaeon | reverse complement strand
TACTCGACGTGGCTCCCGATGTTGACCGCGTGGTCGGCGAGCCGCTCGAAGTACCGGTTCATCAAGATCAGCGCCGCCCCCGCCGGCGGGGTGACGCTCGAATCGGCGATCCGGCCGACCACGTCCCGGAAGACCTGCTCGTGGAGATCGTCGACCTCGTTGTCGGCCCGGTCGAGGTCTTGGGCGGTCGCGAGGTCGCGGGTGCGGTAGGCGGCGACCGCCCGCTGGAACATGGCGCGCGTGAGCTGTCCCATCCGCACGAGGGACGGGAGGTGGGCGATCGAGTCGCGATCGGCCGGGCCGAGCTCCCGCATCAGCTCTCCGATGTCCTTCGCGTAGCGCCCGAACCGGTCGAGATCACCGGCGATCTCGAGCGTCGCGGTGATGGTGCGCAGGTCCTTCGCCACCGGCCCGTGGAGCGCGAGCAGGTCAACGCACGTCTTGACGACATCCTGCTTGCGCTCGTAGATCTGACGATCGTAGGCGAGGACCTGGTCGATCGCGCTCCCGTTCGCCCCGGAGACGAGCGCGAGCGCCGTGTCGAGGCTCTTCCCCGCGAGGTCGGTCATCTCGGCCATCAGCGTCTCCAGGCGCGCGAGCCCCTCGGCGAGGTCCCGGCGCGGGGGCGGCTCCGCGGTCCCCTTCATCCGAACCGCCCCGTTACGTAGTTCTCGGTCAGCTTCTCCCGCGGGGACTCGAACAACCGTTTCGTCTCGTCGAACTCGATCATGCGCCCTTCATAGAGGAACGCCGTCCGCGTCGCGACCCGGGCGGCCTGTTGGAGGTTGTGCGTCACGATGATGACCGCGTAGTTCTGGCGCAGCTCGAAGAGGAGCGACTCCACTTTCTGCGCCGCGACCGGGTCCAGGCTCGCGGTCGGCTCGTCCATCAGCAGGACGCGCGGCTCGACCGCGAGAGCGCGGGCGATGCACAGTCGTTGCTGCTGCCCACCGGACAGGGTGAGCCCCGAGCGGTCGAGATCGTCGCCGATCTCCGTCCACAACCCCGCCCGACGCAGGCAGCTCTCGACGGTCCGCTCGACCGTCGCCTCGTCGACGCGGTTGATCCGCAGGCCGAAGGCGACGTTCTCGAAGATCGACATCGGAAACACGACCGGACGCTGGAAGACCATGCCGATCCGCTGGCGGACGATCACCGGGTTCACCCCCCTCGCGTAGATGTCCTGCCCGCGGTAGAGCACCCGGCCGCGCACCATCAGCCCGGAGCCGATCTCGGTCATCCGGTTGAGCGTCCGGATGAACGTCGTCTTCCCGCATCCCGACGGGCCGATGATCGCCGTCACGTCCCGGTCCGGGAAGGCGAGCGACACGTCGTTGAGGATGACGCGCTCGCGGGAACGGACGACGAGGTGTTCGGTCGCGACGACCGGCGGCTCCGGGGAGGGGGGGGACGCCGGGGCTCCGGAGGCGATGGGGGACCCGTTCATGAGAAGAGACCTCGCAGACGGCGGCGATAGTGCTCGGCGACCGCCTGCAGGGTGACGTTGATCGCGACGACCATCACGATCAGCACGAACGCGGCCTGGAAGGCGAGCGCGTAGAGGCCGATGTCCGGCGGTTGCGAGTAGAACAACCAGATCGCCCCGGTCAAGTAGCTGGTCGGGGAGAACAGACCGGTCAGCGGGACGTTCGCCCACCCTGCGGTGTAGATGAGCGGCGCCGTCTCGCCGAGTCCGATCGCCATCGCCAAGATGACGCCGGTCAGGATCCCGGGAATGGCGATCGGGAGCGCGATCCGTCCGAGGAACTGGTACCGGCGCGCGCCCATCGCCAACGCCGCTTCCCGCTGGGAGGCGGGGACCGCGCTGAAGGCGAGGTCGCTCGTCCGGTAGATGAACGGGACCATCAAGATCGAGAGCGTGAGCGCCCCGCCGAGGACCGTGTACCCCCAGCCGGTGTAGATCACGAGCAGGAAGTACCCCCAAAACCCGAGGACGATCGCCGGAACGCCGGCGAGCACGTTGCCCGCCGTGCGTCCGAGGCGCGCGATCGCCGGAGGGGCGTACTCGGCGGTGTAGAGCCCCGCCGCGATCCCGATGAGGGTCGCGATCGTCGTCGCGAGCGCGATCAGGACCGCGGTCCCGATGATCATCGCATGGAGGCCCCCCCCGTTGCCGATCTGGTCCTGGGTGAGGGTCGCCCAGGTGAACGTGGGGAGCGCCGTCTCCGAGATCCAGTAGAGGAGATCGATCAACGGGAAGAAGACGACCACGAAGGGGAGAAGGAGGCCATAGCGCGCCACGCGGTCGAGGAGCAATCGGCGGCGCATGTGCCCGGCCGACGCCCGGACGAGATCGTCGACCGCCGCTGCGTCCGTCGCGAGGGCGGCGGTCACGGACCGTTCCCCCCCGTGACGACGACGGTCGTGCCGAGCCCGGAGGCGCGCTGGCCGATCAGGTTGAGGAGGACCGCGAGTCCGAGCAGCACCAAGGAGAATTCGATGAGCGCCTGCAACAGGACCGGGTAGTAGAACGAGCTGTCCAGCTGATAGAAGATGAACGAAGCGAGCGTCGTCGAAGGCGCGTAAACGTTCGGCGGGATCCAGACCGAAGCGCCGATGACCATCGCGACCGCCACACTCTCGCCGATCGCGCGTCCCAGGCCTAGGAACGCGGCCCCCCAGAGCCCGCGTCGCGCGACGCGGAGCCGGATGCGTCGCATCACCTCCCACTGCGTCGCCCCGAGGGCAAGGCCCGCCTCCACGAGATCGTGGGGGACCGAGCGGAGCGACTCGCGCATCACGGCCGTGGTGATCGGGACGATCATGAAGATCAGGATGAAGATCGCCAGCAACGACCCGACCCCTCCCGGCGAGAGGGGACCGCCGAGCCCCGGGATCCAGCCGAGGAACCCGAAGATCGCGGGCTGGACCGTCGATCCGAAGTAGGGCGCGAGGACGACGTACCCCCAGATCCCATAGACGACGCTCGGAATGCCCGCGAGGAGGTTGGTGAGGATCGTCAGCACGCGCCCGGGCATCGGGGGAAGATAGACGACGATCGATACCGCCATCGCAAGGGAGAGGCCGGCGGCGATCGCGAGCGCGGGCAAGGCGACGATGAGCGAGTCGACGACGAACAGGGTGACGCCGAACTGGTTGGGCTGAAGGCCGGTCGGATCGAAGAAGTAATTGATCCCGAAGAAGGAGGGGCCGAACCAGACCAGCTGGGACTTCCAGAGGAGGAAGATCGCGACGAACGCGACCAAGAGGAGAGGGATGAGAGCGATCGGGCTCAGGAGCCACTGGACGAGCGGCGTCCGGGACGCGGAAAAAGGGACGGCCGGCGGAGCCGGGGCGGGCCCCGCCGGCGGAATCGGTTGCCCCTCGGGAACTTCCCTCACGACGTCTCCCCGGGAGACCCCTAGGCGCTCACCTGGACCGAGGAGAGGGCCTGCATATCGTAGCCGATGACCTCGGGCGTGAGCGGTAGGAAGTTGACGCTCGCCAGGCGCGGCGCCGTGGCCCCGGTCGAGATCGCCCACTGCAGGAAGACGACGACGTACTTCTGCAGCGACGGGTTCGCGGGGTGGGTGCTGATCAGGATGTACTCGAGGTTCGTGTCGGGGTAGGGGGTCGGGTACTGCGCGGTCGGCAAGGTCCCGCCGCCTCCGAGCACGAGGTTCGTCGCGCCCGGCACTCCTCCCAGGATCAGGCTGATCGCCACGCTCGGCGGCTGCAGGTTCTGCAGGGCGAGGTTGGCGTCCTGGCTGATGTTCGCCGGCGTGGGGAGGATGTAGTTCGCGGGGTTCGCGCCGTTGACGTTGGCCGCCTGATCCCCGAGCGCGGCGTATTGGAGGCCGTCGGCGAGCGCCGACTGGAGATAGCTGATCCCGATGTAGGCGATGCCACCGGGCGTGCTGTGGAGCCCGGTCACCATGCCCGAGTTCCCTTGGTACCCTGGCTGGCCCGCCTTCCAGGAGTACGTCGTCCCGTAGCCGCCGGACCACCCCTTCCAGGAGAGATAGCAGAGCGACGTGAACATGAACGTGTCCCCGCTGCCGTCCGATCGGTGGAGGGGCGTGATCGTCGTGCTCGGGAGCGAGACCCCCGGATTCGCCGCCTGGATGAGGGGGTTGTTCCACTGCGAGATCGCGCCGGCCCAGATCATCGCGAGGACCGTGCCGTTCAAGTTCAGGTGGGAGACCGACAGCCCCGGCAGATTGTAGAAGACCAGCTGCGAGGAGATCGCGATCGGGACGTTGATCAGATTGTACTGCGCGGCGACCGACGGCAGAAGGTAGGCATCGGTCCCGCCCATGTTGACGGTCCCTTGTTCCGCCCCGCTGATCCCCGCGCCGCTCCCCGTGCCGGCGGGGGAGATCGCGACGTTCGGGTAGAGCGAGGTGAAGTTCGGGGCCAAGAGGTTCAGGTACGGGTAGATCAGCGTCGACCCGGTCTCGGTGATCGTGTAGCTCGTGGTGCTCGATCCGCCGGACGGCGCGAGGCCCTTCTCGAGGAAGTAGCCCCCCGCGAAGCCGGCGGCGAGCAGCACGACCGCGATCGCGACCGCCACGCCGACGCCGATGACGGCGCGACCGCGGCGCTTCGGGCCGTCGCTCAGAGAGTCGTTCATCGATGGGGGCGCGTTCGTTCCGTTGCTCATGGAGTTCGGTTCCTCCTGTGCGCCGCACAAATGCGGACAAGGATGCGAGCCGGTCCGAACGGACCGACCCGGTCGGAAGGCGCGAGAGCGCTCACGCCGCGCCTCCGATGGTCCCGGGGGGCGGTGCGCGCTCGGGGAGCTCCGCGAACTTCCGGGCCGCGAACGCGGGTCGCGCGTGATCGAGAGAGACCTCGACGATGTCCCGGCTGTAGGCCACGATCCGAGCGAGGGAGTCGAGCACTCGGCCGAGCGCCAGGACCGAGGCGGCGGCCGGAGCGGGTCCGAGGCTCCGACCGGGAACGAGCCGCTCCAAGAGGGAGTTCGAGGTCGCCTGCAGCGCCTCGCCCAAGTCCAGGGCTTCGTTCGCGGCGTCCGGGCGCGGGTCCCCGAGAAGCACGAGGGCCCGCGCCACGAAGTCCGAGGTCTGAGCGTGGAACTCGGCGACGAGCCGCCGCTCGTCCGGGAGCGCCCCGGCCGAACGCCAGGTCGACGCTTGGGCGCCGATCTGCACGGCATGATCGCCGATCCGCTCGAGCGCCCGCGACGCTTCGAGCCATCCGATCGGGTCGATCCGTCCCTCGTCCCGTCGCGGTTCGATCGGGCCCGCGACGCACCGCAACGCCACGTGCCGGTGGATCGTCCACGCGAGCGCATCGATCGGATCGTCGAGCGCCTCCCACGACTCCGGCCGGTCGAGCTCGGGGATCGCGTCGCCCGCCCGGCGAAGGAGCCGGAGGACCTCTTCCCCGAGCCGGAAGGTGAGGGTCGCGAGCCCCGCACGATCGCCGGGGTCGAGATCGCTCAGAACGAGCTCTTCCGAGGTCGCTTCGAGCCGCGCCGTCGCGCAGACCCGCCGCCGAAAGGTGAGAGCGACGTTCCGCGTGGTCGCTCGGAGCCCGCCCGCTTCGCGGAGGGTGATCCGCTCCGTCCCCGCCAGATACGCCGCGACGATCTCGCGGTAGAGATGCTCCGGTGCGCCGCCGGGGCGGGGAACGATCTCCGAGGAAGCAACGTGCCGCGCGCGCCGCGCGGTCCGCGCCGAGCCGATCTCCGTGGGTCCGATCATGGTCATCGGACGAACGCCGGCCGATGAATATATAGGAATTGAAAATATACTATAGTATACAGTATACGACTATAGACGACTACGCAGCGGTACCGACTCGTGCGTAGGCTCCGTAGGTCGACCGCCCCCGTCGAACCCCTCCCGCTCCATTCGTTTCACCTCCCGCCCATCGCGGGCCCGTGCATACCGATCGAAGCGGTCCCGATTGACGTCGAGGAACCCGAGCCCCCCGCGAAACCCTTCGAGAAGGGAGGCCGCCTCCTCCCGCTCCTCCAGCACCACCAGCGCGGCCGCCATCGCCTCGACCGAGTTCAGCTCGCCCCACCGGCCGAAGTGTTGCGGGTTCCCGGCGAGGAGCAGCGGCAGCCGACGGCGGGGGCCGCCTCCGGAGGGGAGCCGCTCCCGTCCCGAGGAGGCGCGGGAGGAGAGGGCGTTCCACGAGCAATCCTGAACGAGCACGCCGTGCCGGAGCGCGTAGGGGCGGTCGGCCCGCGAGAGGACCTCGGTCGCGTACGGATCGAGGGTCAGGGGGCGAGCGGCGCTCCGACCCGGAGAGAACGGTCGCGCCCGTCCCAGAGCGAGAAGCTTCCTCCCGGTGCACGCCCGAGGGTGATCGTCGCCGCGAACCGAGATCCAGCGAGGGATCGGGGGGCCATCAGGGAGGTTGCGCGTAGTCGCGGAAGATCGCATGCAGCTCCCGGGTCAGGACGATCGCTTCGGAGCGGGGCCGTTGCCACATGTTCCGCCCGAAGATGATGCCGGTCGCGCCCGCGTCCATCGAGGCGCGTACCTTGCGCAAGAGCTCGGCGTCGGAGACCTTCTCGCCGCCCGAGACGAGGACCATCGCCCGCCCGGCGCTCACGACGACCTTGCGGAACGCCGCCTCCGCGTCGAGCGCGAGCGAGTTGTACGGCGCGGGCGAATCGCGATCCTTCTCGGAGCGAACGGGATAGTTGACCTTCACGATGTCCGCGCCGAGCTCGAGCGCGACGCGCGCGGCATAATCGATCGCGTAGAGGCTCTCCTTCCCACCCTTCTTCCCGACCGCCTCGCCCCGGGGGTACGCCCAGACGATCACCGGCATCCCGAAGCGGTCGGCGTCGGCGCGGACGCGTTGGAACTGCAAAAAGTCGCGGTCCTGGGCCGGCGAGCCCACGTAGATCGTGTATCCGACGGCATCCGCCCCAAGGCGGACCGCATCCTCGACCGTCCCCGTGAGGGGACTGAACGCCTCCGCGTCGGAGGGGATGCTCGTCTTACCGTTCAACTTGAGGATCAGCGGAACCTCCCCCGCATACTCCCCGAAGTACTTCTCCGCGAGGCCGATGTGCAGGGCGATCGCGCTGAACCGGGCCTCGCGCGCGAGCTCGAACTGGTAGTTCGGGTCCTCGGACTCCGGGTTGGAGAAAAAATCGATCGGGCCGTGCTCGAGTCCTTGATCGATCGGGAGAACGAGGAGGGTCCCCCCGCCCGGCCCGTGCCCGTAGAGCATCCGCTTGAGGCGGGCGCGCTTCCCGAGCGAAAGGTTCATCTCCGACAGCCGAGGACGCCGTCCGGCGCTCGCGTGCTTCGCGCCGGCGCTTGCGTTCGGAGTGCTCCGTGCGCTGGTCGCTGCCCCTTCGGTCATGTCGGTGGCCCGTCGGCCCGGTCGAGGGGCGCGCTCGATTTAACGGTTGGTCCCCGCGACCCGTTCCCGTGGAAGCGACGTTAGATAAGCCCGCGGCCCCTACGGCCATCCTCCGACGGGGCGGACGAGACCGACGATGCGCTCGCAGGTGGTGGTCACCGCGTCCCTGGTGATCAACGCCGTGTTCTTCGTCGCCAACCTCGCCGTCGCGATCCCGAGCGGGAGCCGCGCGGTCCTTTCGCAGGCGGTCTTCTCGGTCACCGACCTCCTCGGGGCGGTCCTGCTGATCTGGGGGTTCCGGGCCTCGCAGCGCCCGGCGAGCCCCCGGCACCCGTTCGGCTACGGCAAGGAACGGTTCTTCTGGGCGTTCATCGCTTCGTTCGTCAGCTTCACCGTCGCCGGCCTGATCGTCCTCGTCGCCGGGCTCGAACGGGTTTTGAATCCGACGCCCGTGTCGGAGCCGGTCTACGGCGTGCTCGTCGTCGGGCTGTCGCTGGCCGCGAGCGTCGCGGGCATCGTGGTCACCCTGCGCGAACTCCGTCGGGCTCGGCAGACGGTCGGAACGCTCCTCGAGAGCGCGCATCTCGGGGTCAAGACGGTCTTCTACCAGGACGTCGTCTCCGTCGGGGCCGGCGCGGTCGCCTTCGTCGGGATCGGCCTGGTCGCCCTGGACGGGATCGACGTCGCCGACGGCATCTCGGCGTGCATCGTGGGGGCGCTCCTCATCATCGTCGGGTTCGTGGTGAGCGCGGAGAGCCGAGAGCTCCTGATCGGACGCTCCATCCCCGAGCCTCTGGCGCGGGAGATCCTCGGGTTCGTCGAGCGGGACCCCCGCATCCGTCGGGTCCGCTCGCTCCAGTCGATGATGCTCGGCCCGGACGACGCGCTCGTCGCGCTGCAGGTCAACTTCGTCGACGGCCTGACGACCGATCACATCGAGCGGGAGATCGACATGCTCGGCGCGGGCCTCCGCGCCGAGTTCCCGCAGATCCGGCACATCGTCATCGAGCCCGAGTCGTGAGGGCGAACAGCGGACGGGCCGGCACCTGCCGGTACCGCACCACCGCGAGGCCGATCAAGGCGACCGCGATCCCCGCGAAGAACGAATCGATCCCGGCCGGCCCGAAGGCCTGGTAGAGCTGGGTCGCGAGGAGCAGGCCGAGGGCCATCCCGAGGGAGATGAACAACGTGCAGATCGCCATCGTCGTCGCCCGGTTGACGCTCCGACTGAGCTCGGCGAGGGCCGCGAACGCGGCGGGTCCGTAGGCGAGCCCCCCGACGGCGCCGATCGCCACGAGCGCGATCGCGACCGCGCTGATCGGGAACGTCGCCAAGAGGATCGCCCCGAAGAGCACCAGCACGAACCCCCCGGTCCCCGCGATCAGGAGGCGGGTCGTTCCGTACCGGTCGGCCATCGCGCCGAACATCGGCTGGGTCACGGTCAGCGCGAGGCCACCGGCGCCGATCGCCACCGCCAGGGAGAGCGGCGGGACGCCGATCCCCCCGGCGGCGACCCCGAGAAAGACGAGCGCCGCCCCGATGAGCATGTAGATCATCAGCCAGGGGAGCGTGACGGCGAGCACGCGCGCCTCCGTGATCGCCCGCAGGTTCCGCGCGCTGGCGACGCCCGCCGCCGGTCGGGCCCGACGGAACGAGGCGCGAGCGTAGACCCACCCGCCGGCGATCGAGAGGGTGCCGACCGGGAAGATCCAGCCCAGTTGGTCGTTGGCGAGCAGGCCGAGCGCCGCGAAGCCGACGGCGAACCCGACGATCCAGCCGGCGAGGTTGACGGCGTCGTACCGGCCCATCTCGTGGCCCCGCGTGCCGTCGGAGGCCTCGTCCGCGACCACGGCCAGGCTCGCCGCCAGGATCCCCCCGCTCGCGATGCCGAAGGCGAAGTTCATTCCCCCGAGCCACTCCGCGGAACGCGAGAACGCGAATCCCAGGGTCGTGGTGGCCGCGAGCACCATTCCGCCCCCCAGGACCGGCCAGCGACCCCAGCGGTCCGCCGCGAGCCCCGAGAACAGGACGGTGGAGAACTCGGCGATCGACGCGAGGGCGGTGACGAGACCGACCAGGCCGAACTCCGAGGGCACGAGGCCCGAGGTTCGCCCGGTCAGGTAGCTCGCGAAGACGGCCGTGGTGATACCGAAGGCGAACCGCACGAGGAAGGTCGCTCCGAGAACGGCGCGCAGTTCCCCTCGGAGGGGTGCCCCCGCGCCGCGCACGGCTTACTGCCCGCTCGGCGGCGGAGGGGACTCGATCAGCTCGATCCAGACGTCGTCGGGGTCGAGGAGGAACGCGATCCGCCGGCCGGAGCCGACGAGCCGATACGGTTCCTTGCCGACCCGGGCCCCGAGTCGCCTCGCCCGAGCGACCGCCTCCGCGAGGTCGGGCACCTCGAACGCGAGGTGGTCGAGCTGCTCGCCGGGCTCCCAGGACTCCTTCCCGTCCCAGTGCGTGAATTCGACGCGGGCGCCGGTCTCGGGGTCCCGGACGAAGGCGATCTCGGCGCGATTCTCCTCGATCCGGCGGCGGCCGGCCGGCTCGAGCCCGAGGACCTCCGTATAGAAGCGGAGGCTGTCGTCGATCGATCGGACCGTGATCGAAGCGTGCGAGTAGCGCATCGGCGCCGTGCACCGGCTTCCGCGGGATAAGGGTGCCGTGCGCGCTAGGGATGCCCGAAGACGACGCGGACCGGCAGCTGGCCCGGCGCCCAGCCCCGATCGAGCCGAACGAACCCGACCCGCTCGAACTGGAAGCGCTGGCGGGCCTCCGCCCGAGCGATCGCCCCTTCGGCGATGCCCGCCGTCCAACTCCCGTCGATGCCGAGCAGTTCCACCGGAACCGCTTCGCTCGCCCCCACCCATTGGAGCCGGGGCAACCGGCGGTTCGGCCGGTCGACGAACTGCGCCACGATCTCCGCGGCCCCCGCGGCGATCGCCGGAGGCAGGCGGAGGTTCGCGAGGTCCTTGAGACGGACCTCGCTGCCGGCGTGGGCCACGACGTCCTTGCGGGGGAGGAAGAACTCGGGCCCGGTCGCCACGGACCGCGTGCCGAGCTCCTCTCGATCCGGATGGTTCGCGACCGCGATCCGGCCGAGCTCGGACGGCCATCCCTCGACCCGGACCTGGATCGGATCCGGCACGAACGATCGACGCGCTGTGCTCGCGTCCACGATCTTGCGGTTCTCCGCGTACAGGGACTCGGCGGGGACCTCGATGTCGGAGAGCGAGAGACCGAAGGAGAGCGTGAACTGGCGGAGCGCCTCCATCGAGATGCCGCGGCGATCGAGCGAGCGCAGGGACCAGGTCCGCGGATCGTCCCATCCGTCGAACACTCCGTCCTTCACCTCGCGGTAGGATTTGCTCTTCGACAGCTTCGCTTCGCGGATGCGCAGAAGCCCCCAATGGACGAACTGCGGCCCCCGGAGGCCCAGGAGGTCCCAGAGGAAGCGCTCCATCCGGTCCTCGATCACGAGATCCTTGCCCCGCAGGACGTGCGTCACCCCGAGCTCGATGTCGTCGATCGCCCACGAGAACTCGAGCATCGGCCAGACCCGATAGCGCTGTCCGACCCGGGGGTGGTCGAGGTCGCTGAGCCGGAAGAGCACGCGGTCGCGGAACGCCGGGTCGGGGTCGCGGATGTCGGACCGAAGTCGGAGCACCGCCGTTCCCACCGCGAAATCCCCGCGGAGCATCCGGTCCCACTCCGCCCGGGTCTCGAGCGCCGTCTGGGCGCGCTCGGGGCAGGCCACGCCGTGGGCCCGGTTCTCCCGGAGCGTCTCGGCCGGGCAGTGGCAGACGTAGGCCCCCCCGGCGTCGATCACGCGTTCGGCCCACGGGTAGAACGAGGCGACGCGATCGGACTTGTAGTAGACCGCGTCGGGGACGATCCCCGCGAGCTCGAGATCCCCGCGGATGATGTCGAAGAACTCCCGCTCGACCTTCTTCTCCTCCGAGCCGATCGTGTCGTCGTAGACGAGGAGGAGCCGACCGTCGTAGCGGCGGCGGTAGTACTCGTTCACGAACAGCATGCGAGCGTTCCCCGCATGCAGCGCGCCGCTCGGGAACGGGGCGAGCCGCACCACGACCTCGCCCCTCGTCGCCCCCGGAAGGTCCGGGAATTCCCCGCCCTCGGTGGCCGGGGGCCGCTCCGCGGCCGGCGTGACCCCGCCCATCGCGGCGAGCCGACGCACCCGCTCGTCGGGGGAGAGCGAGGCGATCTCCCGCACGATCTCCTCCGCCGCGGCCCGCACCTCGTCCGCGTGGGCGCGCAACGATGCGTCGACGCTGAGCATGCGCCCGACCACGGAGGCGGCCCGCGGGGCGTCGCCGTGCACCACCGCGTTCTCGAGCGCCAACCGGCGGAGGCGGAGGGCCGTCTCGGAGTTTACGCTCACGGCGCTCCGAGCGCGCGGCGCGTTAAAGACGTTCGTGGTGGACGGCCGGCTCCGCGCCCGGCGACGGGAGCCCGGAGGGGGTCATCCGGGCGACGGCCTCGGAGAGGGTCAGCTCTCCCCGGAGGACCCGGTGGGCCATCGACCGGGGGATCGTCACCCGGCCCCCGCTGCCGATGCGGCTCAGCCGCTGCACGTTCGCGATCTCGCCGTCGGTCACGGAGGTCGCGAGCGGCTCGCGCACGCTGCGACCGGCGGTCGCGGCGATCCGACGAGCCGCGAGCATGTCCCGCGGGCGACGGTGCCCGCGCGGGGTCGTCCCCTGCTCGTCGACGAGCTCGACGAGCCGACGGCCCTCCAGCAGCCCGTTCACGATCCGATTGCGCGGCACGGGATCGCCGGATCCGACGCGATAGCGGATCGGGCGGGACGGGAACCGATGACGAAGGTGATCGGAGAAGCGGACGCTCGCTTCCGGCGAGTCGAGGATCCCCTCCCCGACCACCGCGTTGCCCGCCAGGACCGCGTAGCCGGGGCGCGGACCGGGGTCGAAACCGACCACGATCTCCCGGTCGGAGCTGGGCGGCGCGAGCGCCTCGCCGATCGCCGCCCACAGCGCGGGGCGGTCCCCATCCTCCGGGACGCTGAAGATGCGGGGATGCGCGACGCCCGGAGCTTCGTGCGGCGTGGTGATCACCGCCACGACCCGATCCGGGATCCGCTGGCCGGGCAGGAGGCTCACGCACGGGATCCGCCGTTCCTGCAGCGCCGACGCGATCTCCCCATACAAGGTCGGATCGCGGGTGACCAACGCCACGCAACGGAGAGCCAACGGATACCTGAACCGTGATATTCGGGATATACTTTGCGAAGGCACCGTGACCGTCTGCCTCCACTGCGGCGCGCTCGCGGACCCGGGAGCCCTCTTCTGCGTCCGCTGCGGCTACACCCTCCCGCAAGGAACGGACGCCCCGGTTCGCGCGCCGCCGCCGACCCCGATGCCGTCGTCCCCTCCCCCGCTCGCCCCTGGGGTGGGGATCCCCTCCGCGCCCCCACCGGGGCCGACGATGGGACTTCCCCCCCCGGCACCCTCGCGGATCGCGAAGCCGTGCCCGCGCTGCCAGACGCCGATCGCGCCGGGAGCGGTGTACTGCCCCGTATGCCAGAGCCCGCTCGCGCCGTAAGATCGGGGCGGCGCGGGCGCCGCACCGCCTCGATGGTCCGGATCGCCCGCGAGCGGATCGATGACCTCTTCGGCCTCGCCGCCCAGCGGGCCGACCTCCGGGATCTGGCGCACGCCGATCGCTACGTCCGTCTCGCGCGCGAGATCGGGCGCCGGTACAACGTTCGGCTTCTGCGCGAGTACCGGGAGTTCTACTGCCGCGGCTGCTCGAGCTACTGGGTCGAGGGGCGGACCGTCCGCACGCGCGTGCGGTCGGGTCGACGGATCCGAACATGCCTCGTCTGCGGGCGGATCCGCCGGGCCCGCCATGCCGCGCCCGAGACCCCGGGGGCCCGCGCGCCGCTCGGTCGATCGGAGGCAGCGAGCGATCGGGACGAGGCGTTGAGCGGCCCGGCGGCAATCTCCCGGCCCACGGGAAGTTGAAGAGCCCGGGCGGTGTGGCCGCGCTCGCGCCGGGGTGGCCGAGCGGCCAAAGGCGGCAGACTCAAGATCTGCTCTCGCAGGAGTTCCCAGGTTCGAATCCTGGCCCCGGCAGGCCTCCGACCGGTCGAGGCACCGGCGGGGAGAAGCGCATCCTGCGGTAACTCCGCGAAGAGCCGGGACGGTTCGCGCCTCCCTTGGCCCGCTGGGTGCTCCGGATCAGATTCCGTACGCTTCGTCGTGGTGCGCGAGACGCAGCAATCTCACCGTGCTGCGCCCGACGTCGGGCT
>JAJZMW010000031.1 GCA_021848165.1 Thermoplasmata archaeon | reverse complement strand
TCCGCGAGCATCTCGCCCACTTCAAGGCCCCCCGCTCGGTGGAGTTCCGGGACGCCCTCCCGCGCAGCGGGGTTCAGAAGGTCCTTCGGCGCGTGCTCCGCGACGAGCCGGCGCCACCGCCGCCCTAACCCCGGACCGCCCCCTTCGACCGGGGCCCGAGGAAAGATTAATGCCGCCCGGGCCCCTCGCGGGAAGAGAGCGTCTGGATCGATGCCCTCACTCTGGAAACGCCTGACCGGGGCGCCGCCACCCGCGCCGGTCGTGGTCGAGCGGATGTCCCTGGTCGAGGTTCCCGTCCTCACCGAGACCAAGAAACGAGTCGCGCGAGGCGAGACCGGCGCGGCGGTCGTGTTCGGCTTCACGCAAGCGATCGCGGATGTCTCGCGCGCGTACGGGATCGCGTTCCCGCCCGAGCTGACCCCCCTCGAGTTCATTCGGTGGGCGATGGGCCCCCAGACGCCGCTCGCGCAGCAGCGCGAGATCTACGAACGCGCGTATGCGATCTACGAGCCCGTGCGGTACTGGGGAGCCGCCGGCAACGGGCCCGAGTTCATCGAAGCGTTGACCAGCATCTACGCCGCGCCGGAGATGGCCCGCCTGTATGCGGCGCTCCAGGCGGCGACCCCCCCCACCCCGACCGGAGGGGCGTAGCCGCCGGCCTCCCATGCTCACGCTCGGTCAGCTCCTCTCGGACCTTCTGCGGACGTGGCCGTACTCGATCCCCGTGCTCACCCTCGCGGGATTGACCATCGCTTGGCTCGGGTTCGCCCCGTCCGAGGATCCCCCCTCCAATGCGGTCCGGGCCGTCCCGCGGAGAACCTCCCCGGACCTCGTCTCGCGCACGGTCGACCAGCTCGCGACCGGGGTGTACCGGCCGTCGGTGGAGGCGCTCTGGTTCACGGCGGACCGTTCGTTGCAACGGACCTCGGCGGCGTCGCTCGGCACTCTCCCACGGACCCGGGCGGGCGCGCGTCGCCGGCGGGTCGGCGACCTGGGGGCGTGGAAGCGCCGTCAGCGCGACCTCCTCCGGCTCCTTGCGCTCGCGGATCGGCTCGAGCGACCTCCGCTCCTCCAGACCCGACGCGGGCGCCGACGCGCCCGGCGGGAGTTCGAACGGCTGACGGCGCGCGTGGTGCCGGAGATCGACGGGCTCGCGAGGCAGGTCACCGGATGAGCGGAGCCCCGCGCCCTCCGGACGCCTCCCGCCCCGTGCCGACCGGGTCGGTCGACGTCCCCGCCCCGCGGCTGGAATGGTCCGCCACGACGAGCCGAGCCCGCGACCTGCTCGGCCGGTTGCAGGGAGCGATCGGGCAGTCGGTCATCGCGGTCGAAGAGCCGGTCCGCCAGCTCCTCATCGGCCTCCTGTGCGAGGGCCACGTTCTCCTCGAAGGGGTCCCCGGGCTCGCGAAGACGTTCCTCGTGCGTCACTTCGCCGAACGCCTCGACCTCTCGTTCCGGCGGATCCAGTTCACCCCGGACATGCTCCCCTCCGACATCCTCGGCAACATGGCCCTCGATCTCAAGACGCAGGAGCTTCGCTATCGCCCCGGCCCGATCTTCGCGAACGTGGTGCTGGCCGACGAGATCAACCGCGCCCCGCCCAAGGTCCAGTCGGCCCTCCTCGAGGCGATGCAGGAGCGCCAGGTCACGATCGACGGGGTCTCCCACCCGCTCCCGCACCCGGTCATGGTGATCGCGACCCAGAATCCGGTCGAGCAGGAGGGGACCTATCCGCTCCCCGAGGCCGAGCTGGACCGGTTCATGTTCCGGCTCCTGATGACGTATCCGGACGAGGGCCGGGAGTTCCAGATGCTCCGCGGCCAGGACGCGCGGGGCTCGATGCCGCCCCCCACCCCGATCCTCGAAGCCGCGGAGCTCGAGCTGATCAGCCGGAGCGTCGAGCAGGTCTACGTGCACGACGACGTGCTCCGGTACCTGACGCAGATCGTGCGCGCCACGCGCTCGGACCCGAAGGTCCTGCTCGGCGCTTCGCCGCGGTCGGCGGTCCTGTTCCTGCGCGCGGTGCGGGCCGGCGCGCTGACCACCGGGCGCCCGTACGCCATCCCGGACGACATCAAGGCGCTCGCGTTCCCGTCCTTGAACCATCGGCTGATCCTCCGCCCGGACGTGCTCGCCCAGCAGATCTCGGGCGATTCGTCGGGCGTCGGGGACCCGACGCAGCGGGTCATGGGCGACCTGATCCGATCGATCCTGCAACGGATCCCGGCTCCGCACTGAAGGAGGGTCGGCGTGCTGACCACCCGAGGCTGGGCTCTCCTCGGGGCCGCGGTCGGGGGACTCCTTCTCGCGGTCTTCACGCTGAACCTCCTCCCCATGGCGATCGCCCTGTTCGCCGTCGGGTTCGTCGGCGCGGAGGTCCTCGCCTTCGAGGGCACGGCGCGACGGCTCGCCCCGGGCTCGTTCGCGGCGGAGCGGACCGATCATACCGGCCGCCTCCATGCCGACGGGCTCGGGGCCACCGCCGTCCGCATCCGGCGGACGGGCGATCGGCCGTTCTACCTTCGCGTCGAGGACTCGACCCCCACGGTGTTCGAGGTCGTCGAGGGATCCCCCCGGCTCGAGACCTGGTGGTCGGACCAGGAGTCGCTGACGCTCGGCTACGTTTTCCGGGCGCGGACCCGAGGAGAGTTCACGATCGGTCCGACGGAGATCGTCCTGCAGGACCCGCTCGGGCTCGCGTTCCGCCGGATCCGCCTCGCGACGGCGGCGAGCGTCCTCGTCAGCCCCGCCGCCCCGGAGGTCTCGCTGCGCCGCTCCGCCTTCCGCCTCACGACGCAGACGATGGGGTTCACCCCGGTCGCGCGCCGCGGATACGGCACGGAGTTCCGCTCGCTGCGCCCGTATCAGCTGGACGATGACTATCGGACGATCTCCTGGCGGCGCTCGCAAGGGGGATCGCTCTTCGTCCGGGAGTTCGAGCAGGAGAGCCGGCAGGACTTCCTCGTCGTCATCTCCCTCGCCCCGGAGATGGCGGCGGGCGACCTCGGGGAGACCGCCCTCGACCGGGCATGCGAGGCCGGGATGCTCCTCGCGACGTACGCCCCGCGGGGCGGGGACCGCGTGGGACTCCTGCTCGCCGGACCGCAAGGGCCCGAGACCTACCTCCCGCCGGATCGGGGGTCGTTCCACGCGTTGAAGATGTCGGAAGCCCTCGGCCGCGCGATGCCGAAGAGCGCGGGCCCGACGCTCGACTCGCTCATCCGCGTACTGCCGGTCCGTCTGCGGCAGCCGACCCACGTGTTTCTCTTCGCGCCGCTCCCGGCCCAGATCACCGGGCCGGTCTCCGGGCTCGGCACGTTCCTCCAAGGGGGCCATCGCCTGTACTACTTCCCGCCCGACACGGCGCGGATGTACGCGCCGTTCGCCGATCCGACCGCCCAAGCGTACCTCGACCGCGCGGTCGTCGAGGAGGGCCGTCGCACCCGAGAGCGGCAACGGGTGCTCGAGCGACTGGGGATCCTCGTCGCCCCCTACGACCGCGAAGGAGCCGGGTCCCGGCTCCTCTCGCTGTACCAGCAGATCCACGTCTGGGGGGTCGGTCGGTGATCCCGAAGGCCCTTCGGGCGGCCCTGGTGCTCCCGCTCTTCGGCTACCTGCTCTGGCTGATCGCCGGGGCGGTCGCCTCCGCCGGCGCGCTCGCGGAGGCGGTCTTCGGACTCCTTCTCGCGACGAACCTCGCCTACCTCCTCCCGAAGCACGGAGCGCGCGTCGCGGCGCTGGCGGTGGGAGGGATCCTCGGGGCCGGGCTGCTCTCGCTCCTGCCGCTCGCCGGCCTCTCGTTCGTCCCGTCGACGCTGGGCGCCCTCGATCCGGTCCTGCTCGGGTTCTTCCTCGCCGGACCGTTCCTGATCGTCGCGCCACTCGTCCTCGCCGACGAGTCGCCGGGCGGGCTCCTCCTCGGCTACCAGTTCGCCGTGCTGGACGCGCTGCTCCTGGTCGGAGCGGTCGAAGCGCTCGCCGCGTCGGCCGCACCGATCTCCGCGTCGGGCATCGCGAACGCCTACGGAACCGAGATCGGTCAGCAGTTCCTCGCCTGGGCAAAGCTGCTCGAAGGGGTGAATCCGGGGAGCTTCCCGCTGCAGGCGATCGGCACGCCGATCCTGATCGGGTTGGCCGCGATCGGCCTCTGCGGGGTCCTCCTTCCGGCCCTCGAACCACCGGAAGAAGCCCGCCGGCCCGGACCGACGGAGGCGGGCGCCACGCGGCCGGCGCCGGCCCGGACCCGTCTGTCCCCCATGATGGAGGCGATCGTGAAGAGCGCGTCGCCGGCGACCGCTCCGCCGCCGAGGATCCCGCCGGGGTTGGGGGCCTTGGTGGTCGGCGGGATCCTGCTCGGCGTTCTGCTCGGGGTCGTGGTCGTCGCACCGTCGTGGTCGCTCCTCGCGGTCGTAGGGGTCGGGGAGGGGGTCGTCATCGGCGCGTGGGTCGCCGCCCGCCGCAGCTATCGGGCCCGCCCCCGCCCCGCGCCGGCTCCGCTCCCCGCCGCGGCCCCCTCCGGTGGGGCCCTCCCCCGGTGAAATCCCCCCGGCGGGGGATCAGCGGACGGGGGGGCGGCCGACGCGGCGCATCGCGTAGAGGACGACGGCGGAGCCCACGATTGGGACCACCGCGACCAGCGACAGGAGCGCGGTAGCGGCGGGCGAAGTGGGGAACGTCAGCGACGGGAGCCCCGAGGCGGGCGGCAAGGCCGTGTAAACGATCGTCTGGTTCGCCGGCCGACCGTCGACGCCCACCGCGCCGATCTTCGGGGTCGCGTTGTACCCGGCGACCGGCGGGACGAAGAACGGGTAGCTCCCGTTCGCGACCTCGACCGAGATCGTGCCGGGGGCGCTCGCGTTCAGGGTGCCCTCGGTCGAGAGGGCGATCTGCCACAGGCGGCCGCCCGGCAGTCCGGTCTCGTTGAATGTCAGCCGATAGGTGAATGGGACGAACGCCACCGTGATCTCGGTCGGCGTGCCGTGGATCGCAAAGGCGCCGGCCCAGTGGGTGCTGTAGCCGGGGACGGGGGCGACCGCGTAGGTGTACGTCCCGTTCCAGAGCGAGAAGGAGAACGAGCCCGGCGCCCTCGTCGCGTTCGAATACGTGGCGTTCACGGTCACCTCCCACGGGGTCCCGACGGGAAGCCCGGTCTCGCGGAAGGTCGCGTTGATCTCGAAGTGCCAGACGATCGCGATCAGCATCGACGACCCCTGCACGTGGGCCTCCCCTTGATCCGGGGAGACCTGCCAGCCCCGGCGGGGCACCGGGTGATACGGGTACGTACCGTTCGCGACGGTGAAGTCGATCGACGTGTGGCTCGTCGGCGGGGAGGTATACCCTCCGAACGACATCGACCAGGACTCTCCGTTGAGCCCCGACGCCTGGAACTCCACGGCGTAGATCGTCGGGGAGAAGGTGAGGTTCAGCCCCACGCTCGCGCCGTTCACGGTGAGATTCCCACGGTACGGTCCATTGTCGAGGCGCCAGCCGGGAACGTTGGCGACCGTGTAGCCGTAGGTGCCGTTCGGCTCCACGAACCTGTAGGAATCGTTGGTGAGGGATCCCGTGCTCGAGCCGTTGAGGGTCACCGACCAGGGGGTCCCCGCGGGGAGCCCGTACTCGATCACGGTCACGTTGTAGCCCACGAGAACGAACCTCAGCGTCGGCTCGAAGACCAGGCCCCCGTCCACCGTTCCGGAGCCCACGTACGGGAGCGTCGTTTGGTGGTATCCAGGGACGTCGACGATCGCGTAGGTGAACGGCCCATTGGCGAGCGATACGGAGATCGGGTCGCCGGCGAATTGGCGGTGCAGCGCCCCATCGATCACCACCGCCCACGTCGCCCCGACGGGCAGGCCGGTCTCGGTGAACGTCACCGCCCCGGTGCCCGAGAGGAAGACGAGGGTGGGCTCGACCGGATTCGACCCGGCCACGGTGAAGTTGCCCGCGTACGGGATCGTGGTCTCGACCCACCCCGACGGAACGCTGAGGAGGTACGGGAAGGTCCCGTTCGGCAGATCGAAGGAGAGCTCCGCGGGGGCCGAGGCGGTCGCGCGGGTCCCGTTGACCGAGGCCCCCCACTCGGTGCCCGTGGGAAGGCCCGACTCCTGCAGACGAAGGACGTAGAGGAAGCGGGCGAAGGCGAGAGCGGGCTCGTTGACCGCCGACCCCGACATGGTGCCGTTGCCCGAGTAGGGCAGCGTCGATTGGTGCCATCCCGGGACGTCCGAGATCTGGTACGCGAACGTTCCGTTCGGCACCAGCGCCCGGATCGAGGCGGGGGCGGTCGCCCCGTGCGGGACGCCGTTGACCGTCACGGCCCAGGCCGTCCCCGCTGGCAGGCCGGTCTCCGAGAAGGTGACGGGAGCCGTCGCGGGGAGGAACTCCAGCGTCGGCTCCGTCACGGGGCTGTCGTTGACGGTGATCGTTCCCCGGTAGGGGAGCGTCGTCTGGTGAAACCCGCTCACGTCGGAGATCGTGTAGGAATAGGTGCCGGGGTAGACGACCGCCTCGATCGGGCTGCCCGCGGACGCGGTGTAGAGCGTGGAGTTGAAGGTGACGCCCCACGTGCGTCCGCTCGGCAGCCCGGATTCCGAGAAGAGTACGCCGCTCTTCCCGATGAATCGGACCGACGGCATCACGCCGTTCGGAGGAAGAGGGCGGACCAGCGCCCACTGCGCGCCGACCGTTCCGCCCCCGACGATCCCGGCGATCACCGGGTAGGAAGGGGCGTCCGTCGTCACCGGCTCGCTTTGAGTGCCCCCGTAGCTCGCGGCGCCGTTGACGGTCAGATAGGCGGAGGTCGAGCTGAGGGTTTGCACTTCGTAGGTTCCGGCGATGGACTCGGTGTTGCCAAACACCCCGTAGACGCTACCGCAGGTATTGGCCTCACCTCCGTCGGGCCCCATCTGGTCGGGGTAGGTGTTCCCACACGCCGTCCGGACGAACGCCCCCGGATAGGCGTGATACCCGGAGAGGTATCCGGTCGGCGTGAAGAAACCGATGTTGTCGAGGTCGCCGATCGACAGGATCGACACATCGAACACCTCGCCCGGGGCGTAGGAGGCGACCGATCCGAAGTACGCGTTCGGGCCACTGAACGCCACGGTCAGCCCGTCGAAGGCTCTCGCGCTCGTGCTGGGACCGACCGACCACAAGCTCGTGTTCAGGGTAGGGCCGGCGAAGTTGTCGTAGAGCGGGAAGACGTATCGGCCGTTGTCGTACTCCCCGTAAGAGGGACTGAGCGTCGGGGCCTCTCCGACGAGGACCCCATCGAAGAGCCGGGTCGACGGGGAGGCGAAGTCCATCGAGAGATTCACGCTGCCCCCGGCCGGGATCCCGCCGGTCCACCGAAGCCAGTAGACGGTGGAGGTCGCGGTCGACGAGGCGCCCGATTCGATCCAACTCGGGACGACGGCCCCGGCCAGCGTCGTGAACTCCACGTTCTGCAGATTGCTGGCTTCGTAGGACTCGTAGGCCAACGAATTGACGACGACCTCGAGGTCGAACGGCGACGGAACCGGGGACGGTTGGGCGTTCGTCACCTCGAGATGCTGTTGAAAGATGTACGTCACCGAAGTGGTCGTCGTCGGGGAGGGCCGAGCGGACGGCCC
The DNA here is from genome assembly GCA_021848165.1 of Thermoplasmata archaeon. Classification (GTDB taxonomy): domain Archaea; phylum Thermoplasmatota; class Thermoplasmata; order Lutacidiplasmatales; family UBA184; genus Lutacidiplasma. The sequence continues at coordinate 6,027 of JAJZMW010000031.1, read as the reverse complement.
GGGGCCGGCCGCGCCGCCACGGGAGGGGCCGGGGAGGGGAGCGGCGGCCATCACCGCCATCAGGACCACGGCCAGGACGATCACCGCCGCCCCCCCGCGCGACGCTCCGTTCGACAACCCCGCCGCGGGCATCGTCCGCAATGTAGCCTTCGACGTGGTATTAACTCGTATCGGAAGGGCCCGCGGGCCCCGGCCTATAAGCCACGACCGAGGATGTCCCGGCTCACCACGACCCGTTGGATCTCGTTCGTCCCCTCGAAGATCTCGCTGATCCGGGCGTCCCGGTAGGCCCGCTCGATCGGCGTGCCGCGGATGTAGCCGATCCCGCCGTGGATCTGCAGCGACTCGTCGATCACCTCGCTCGCCCATTCGGAGGCGAGGCACTTCACGATCGCCGCCTCCCGGGTCTTGTCCATCCGCTCGAGCCGGCTCCACGCCTTCGGATCGGTCCCCAGGCGGTCCTGGCGGGCCGCCGCGTGGTAGACCATGAGGCGCAGCGCGTGGATCTTCATCGCCATGTCGGCGAGCTTGAACTGGATCGCCTCGTACTCGCTGATCGGCAGCCCGAACTGGGTGCGGGTCTTGCTGAACTCCATCGCCGCGCGCGTGGCCTCCTGCATGCCGCCGAGGCTCGCCGCTCCGAGCGAGACGCGGCCGACGTCGAGCGCCGTCATCGCGACGTGGAACCCTTTCCCGACCTCGCCCAGCACGGTGTCGGGGCCGACCCGCACGTGATCGAGGATGAGCTCGGCGGTCGACGTGCCGTGGAGCCCCATCTTCTTCTCGCACCGTCCGACGCGGAACCCGGGGAGGCGGGTGTCGACCAGGAACGCCGTCACGCCGCCGTTCGGCCCGAGCTTCACGTTGTTGGCGGCCATCACAATGACGGTGTTCGCTTCGCGGCCGTTCGTGCAGTAGAGCTTCGTGCCGTTGAGGACCCAATCGGACCCGTCCGGCTCCGCCGTGGTGTGCACGGCGCCCGAGTCGGAGCCCGACCCGGGTTCGGTGAGGCTGAACGCGAGGAGCGACTCCCCCTTCGCCGCGGGGACGAGCCACTGGCGCTTCTGCTGCTCCGTCCCGTAGTAGAGGAGCGGGGTCGTTCCGAGCGAGGTGTGGGCTCCGACGATCGTCCCGTGGGATGCGTCGACCTTGCCGAGCTCCTCGAGCAGGATGCAGTAGCCGACTTTCCCAAGTCCCAATCCGCCGTACTCCTCCGGAACGGGGACCCCGAAGTACCCCTCTTCCTGCATCCGGCGCACGGTCGCGGCGGGGAAGACCTCCCGTTCGTCCATCTCGGCGACGATCGGAGCGACCTCCTTTTGGAGGAATCCGCGGACGGCGTCGCGGAACGCTTCCTGGTCGGCGGAGAAGGAGAACTCGAACGGCATCGTTACTCCCCCGTGAACTTCGGCGGCCGGTGCTCGATCCACGCGGCGATCCCTTCGGGGAGGTCGGCGCCGGGAAGGATCTCGGTGCGGAACAGCTCCGACTCGAGCGCGAGGCCGGCCGCGAGGGAACTGTCGCGGCTCGCCTGGATCGCTCGCTTCGCCGCCTGGACCGCCTTCGGGGAGTTCTGCGCGATCGTGTGGGCGAGGTCCCGGGCCGCCCGGAGCTCCTGGCCGGAGGGGACCGTCCGGTTCACGAGGCCGATGCGCATCGCCTCCGCCGCCGCGATCATGCCGCCCGAGAAAATCAGCTCCTTCGCTTTCGCCGCTCCGACCAGGCGGCTCAGCCGCTGCGTGCCGCCGTAGGCCGGGATCAATCCGATCTTCGTCTCGGGGGCGCCCATCTTCGCGGAATCTCCCGCGATGCGGAGGTCGCACGCCAGCGCGAGCTCGAGCCCCCCGCCGACGGCCATCCCGTTGATCGCGGCGATCACCGGCACGCGCAACGCCTCGAGGCGACCGAACGTCTCGATCCCTTTCGCGACCACCGCCGGGGCCTGCGCGAGGTCCATCGCCGCCATCTCCTTCACGTCGGCCCCCGCGCTGAAGAACTGGCCGTCGCCGGTCACGATCACCGCGCGCGACCGCGGATCCGCTTCGATCGCCGAGATCTGGTCGGCCAAGCTGCGGATGATGACGGTGCTGAGCGCGTTCACGGGAGGGTTGCGCAGCACCAGAAGCTCGACGCCGTCGTCCTCGGTCTTTCGGCTCACGAGAGAAGGGGGGGTCGCCATGGAAGTTCCGCCGGCGCAGGCCCTCGCGCCGCAAATAGCCTCTCCATCGGGCCGCCCCGGCCCGACGGCGCGGCACGGCTATAGGCCGGGCGCGGGTGGCCGCCCGCGTGAGCGCGCCCGCCCCGGAGGGCTCCGTTCTGTCCCGCGGAGCCGAGGCGACCCTCCGTCGGGTCGAGTGGATGGGCCTCCCCTCGATCGCCAAGGAGCGAGAGGCGAAGTCGTACCGACCGAAGGCCCTTGACGAGCGGCTCCGCAACGAGCGGACCCGCGCCGAGGTCCGCCTCCTGGTCGAGGCGAGACGCCTCGGGGTACGGACCCCGATCGTCTACGACGTCGACCTCGCCCACCACCGCATCGTCCTCGAAGAGCTCGCGGGCCGTACCCTGCGGGCCTGGTTGGAAGATCCCACCGCGTCCCCCGAGGCCGTCGATCGGATGGCCCGGAGCCTCGGGCTCGCCCTGGGGCGGTTGCACGCCGGCGGGATCGCGCACGGGGACCTGACGAGCTCGAACGTGATCTTTCCCGACGGCCCGGACGGACCGGCGGCGCTGCTCGACCTCTCCATGGGGACCCGCAACGCCGGCGTGGAGGAACTCGGGATCGACCTCCATCTGGTCGAAGAGGACCTCAAAGCGCTCAGTCCGAGGAGCGAATCGCTCGTCCGGGGGTTCTGGGCAGGGTACGCCGAAGGGAACCCGACCGGCGGCGCCGCCGTCCGGGACCGGGCCCGTCAGATCCGGAGCCGGATGCGCTACGCCTGACCCGCCCGAGCGCTCGGTGGCGCCGGCGCGACATCGGGGGGACCAGTGGTCTCGTCAGCCGAGGCGGGCGATGCGATCGAGCCCGGCGACCAGGGAGCTCGGCAGCTCGTCGAGGACGTCCGAAGCGATCAGACCCATTCCCTTCCGCCCCGCCGCCCGGATCCCCGCGTCGCCGACCCAGTAGCTCGCGAGGCGCATCGCGTGGGGCGCGGAGAGCCCCTGCGCGAGCAGGCTCCCGAGGACCCCGGCGACGATGTCGCCCACGCCCGAGACCGTCTGCGCGATGTGGTGGTGGAAGTTCTGGAACGCGTCCGCCTCGTGCGCGAGAAGGTCCGGCTCTCCCTTCACGAGGAGCGAGATCCCCCGGCCGCTCGCGATCGACCGGGCCGTCTCGAGCGCTTCCGAGAGGGGGGCGCCCGCGCGGCCCTGGAAGACCCGCGCGAACTCCCCCGCGTTCGGAGTGGCGAGGACGGTGCGTCCTCGGGCGATCGGTTCGCCGAGCGCCCCGAGCGCATCGGCGTCCACGACCGTCGGGATCTCGGGAGGGATCCCCCGGATCAGGGCCTCCATCGCCGCGAGGGTGGGGGCGGTGCGACCGACGCCCATCCCGAGGACCACCGCTCGCGGGCGGGCCTCGCGGAGGAAGGCGAGGATCGGCCCCGTGTCCTCCGGCGCGAACGCGCTCGTTCCGATCGAGCGGACGACCAGGTCCGGCCCGAACGCCTGGACCGCTTCCGCGGCGCCGCGCGGGGAGATCACGGTCGCCCGCTCCGCTCCCGTCCGAAGGGCCGCGAGGCCCGCGAGGCCGGGGGCGCCCGCGTACGGCCCCCCTCCGACCACGACCACGCGGCCGTCGCGGCCCCGGTCCTTCGCCATCGATCGCGCGCGGTAAAAGACGAACTCCCCCGGACCGGTCCGCCGCCACGCCTCGGCGGGGATCCCGATGTCGCGGACGACGATCTCCCCGCAGCTCTCCGGGTCCATCCCTTCCTTGCGCGCCGTCAGCGCGACCGTCCACCGGGGTCGGACCGCTCCCGCGGTCCCGACGCCGGTCGGGAGGTCGATCGAGAGGACGGGGACCGCCGACGCGACGATCGCGTCGACGCTCGTTCGATAGGGGGGCCGCAGCGGACCCGCCTGCCCGGTCCCGAGCAACGCGTCGACGATCAGCGGGGCGGCGCCGAGCGCCTCCGCGGTCGGCGGCTCTTCGTGGACCCGGGCGCGACGCTCGACGCGCTCGAAGCATCGCCGGGCGGGCCGGGACCGGATCTCCGCGCTCGGTCGGGCGAGCCAGATCTCGGGCGCGAATCCCCACTGCGCGAGGTAGTACGCCGCCGAGAACCCGTCGCCGCCGTTGTTGCCGGTGCCGGCGACGATCGCCACGGGGGCGGAGGGAGCGGGGAGATGCCTCGCGACCTCTTCGGCGACCGCCCGCCCGGCGTTCTCCATGAGGCGGTCGAGCGAGATCCCGAGGGCGACGGCGTTCTCCTCCATCGCGGAGCTCTCGAGGGCCGAGAGCGGGCGACCGTCCCACGGCGGCATCGATGCGAATGGGGCGCTACGACGCGGGGGTCGTGGGCGCTCCCTCCGATTCCGGAGAGCCGAAGAGGTCCATGGAGGCCGGCAGGAGCTTGCGCCGGCTCAGGTACTGCGACTGCGTGCGGCTGTAGCGGAAGAGGATGTCGGCCTTCCCCTCCTGGAACCCCCACGGGCGGACGATGAGCAGGTCCCCCTCGCGGATCCACATCTTCTTCTTCATCTTCCCGGTGATGCGGCCCATCCGCGACACCGAGTCCTCGCACATCACGCGGATCCGGGCGGCCCCGAGGAGCTGCCGCGCGATCCCGAACGCCTCCCCGCGGTTGCGCCGCGGAAGGGGAAGGCGGCCGACCTCCTCGCCGCCCTCCAGAACCTCGACGACCGGCGGGGTCGCGGGCGCTTCGGGCGGGGCGGAGTCGACGGCGGGTTCGTGTGTCGGAGGTCCGGCCACGCGTCGCCGAGCCGGCTCGATTATTTCAAGGAGTCCCCGCGCGCGGCGGCGATTCACCCCGGAGGGAAGACGCGACGCGGGTTCTCCTCGAGGATGGCGGTCTCGACCTCGCGCGGAAGCCCGAGCGCGCGGAAGGCCCGCAGGTTCGCGCCGATGTCGCGGACCCCCGGACCGGGCCAATCGGTGCCGAAGATCGTCTTCCCGCCGAACTCGGCGAGGCGCGGAAGGTAGTGGAGCAAGCGGTCCGGCGGGATCCCCGAGACCTCGAGCCAGACGTGCGGGAAGCGCCGGGCGAGGAACGTTGCCTGGTCCATCCAAAGGGGGCGTCCCGCGTGCGCGAGGACGATCGTGAGGTCGGGATAATCGATCGCGACGTCCTCGATCGCCAGCGGCTCGCCGAACCGATTGCGCGCGCGAGGAAAGACCGAGGTCCCCGTGTGGAAGACGATCGGGAGCGCGAGCTCCTCGCAGGTCGCGTAGATCTCCGCGAGATGGGGGTGCTTCCCGTCGACGTAGTCGTTCGGGAAGAACAGCTGGTGCGGCGGGTGCAGTTTGATCCCGCGGATCCCGAGGTCGCGCTGCATCCGAAGCAGCTCGGCGCGCGGGTTCGGGTGGTCCGGCCGGATCCCTCCGACGGCGATCAGGCGCTTCGGATCCGCCCGCGCGTACCGGCCGGAGAACTCGTTCGCCTTCTCCGTGTAGCCGATCACCTCGGGGCTGACGTAGTTGATCAGCACGGCCCGCTCGACCCCCGCCGCGTCCAGGAGCTCGAGGAACCGCGCCGGCTCCGCCAAGGTCGCGATCAGCCCCGGGTCGAGCCGGGCGAGCAACGCGCGGCTCTCCGGCCGCATCTCCTCGATCGGGCTGATGTGGACGTGGCAGTCGGTGACCCCCATCGCGCTCCGGAGCGAGGCACGATAGATAGCCGTGCGCCCCGCCGGAGGCGCCCACCGGAGTCGAGCACCCCGGTCGGTCGCGCGATCGATGGCCCGGGAGATCGACCGCATCGGGATCGACCGCGTCAAGGGGGACCCGCGGGCCCTCCCCCGTCTCCGGCGCGACGGCCTGGCGGTCGTCCGACGGATGCCACCGATCGC
>JAJZMW010000067.1 GCA_021848165.1 Thermoplasmata archaeon | reverse complement strand
GGCATCGTCCCGGTACACGAGCTGGTAGAAGAGCTGGTCGCGGTCCAACCACGCGGTCCCTCCGCCCGTGACCCGGCGGATCACCGGCACGTCCCGGTGCCGAACGAACGCCTCGTCCAGCTCTTCATCGAACGCCTGATGAAATCCGAGCGAGATGTACGGGGCCGCGGGCGAGGCAAGGAGGAGGGTGTTGTCCGACGCCCCGGAGGCTACGGAGACGGCCACGCTCTCGGCAAAGGTCTGGGCCGCGTACGGGTCGCACCGGCCGAGGTCGAGGAGGCGCCAGACCGGCAGCGACCTCCGCTCGACATGGGAACGGGTCACCGCACCACCGCAAGTTCGGATCGGTCGAACTCGTCCGGTCCATCGGGGCGAGCCCGGTAGAACCATCCGTGGCCGTAGGGGTCGCGGTTGATCGCCGACGGGTCCCCGTAGAGGGCCTCGTTCGCGGCGACGATCGTGCCATCGAAGGGCATCGCGAGATGGCCGACCCACTTCTCGGACTCCAGGCTCACGACCGGCTCTCCCTTGCGGTGCACGGTCCCGACCGTGGGTCCCCGCCAGTGGACCACAGGACCGGTGCGTCGCTGTCCGCCGTCGGTCATCCCGATCGTCACCGCTCCGTCCGATTCGCGACGCCCCCACAGAACGACGTCGGGGGGGCACGGGACCCCCGCCGCACGCGGGCCGGGCGTCGAGAGAGGGTCTCTCTCCTCGTGCATCGGTATCCTCCGCGACCGGAGAGACCCTCGATCGAGTGGTTTACGGCCGGGCCGGGGAAGGTGTCTGGCGGCCCATCTCCTTGAAGACGAGAAGGGCGAGCCGGAACCCCCGCTGGATCTCGGGATCGCCGAGCGCGCGGCCCAGTCCAAAGATCCCCGACACCGCCGGAACTTGGGCCAGCTCCCGTTCCCGACGCTCCGGCTCGGACAGAACCCGGAGCGACGCGGCCAGCGAGGTCAGCGCGGGCGCGTTCTCGACGAGGGTCGTGATCAGAGGCTCCATCTCCTCCTTGGCCGGCAGCGACTCCATGAAGCGGATCCATCCGACCGCCGACGCCCCCGCCGAGGCGACCATCTCATCGGACGTCGCCTGCGCCACTCCGACGGCGCCCTCCAGGAGCGTGACGAGGGTCTCGAGGGCCCCGGTCTCCTTCCACTCCGCCAGCTTGTCGAGGAGGTAGAAGAGGACGTCGCGCCGCCGTTCGTCCTGCGCGATCCAGTCGACCAGGGAGAGGGCTCCGACGAGGGTCGAGCCGGCCGATCCGAGCATCCGATCGGTGACCGCGTCGGTGATGCCCACGGCGCCCTCCGCGAGAGCGAAGAGCCGGTCGAGCGTTCCGTCCGCCTGCCATCGCCGGAGCCGGTCGTCGAGGAGTTGCAGGCCCGACCCGCCGTCGTTCGTGGGGGAGGCCGGCGCGGGGACCGGTGTCGGAGTGGTGGCCATGGTCGCGCCCTTCCTAGAACAGCGCTCGTGCCGTGATGTCCCAGTAGGTCCGGTTGTAGATCACTTTGTTCCAGTAGTGGGCGAAGGAGGGCGTGGGCGGATGCGGCGGGTGAAGGTAGTCGAACTTGATGTACGTCGCCTGGGCCATCCCGGTCATGATCCAACAGTACACCCGGCCGTCGTATCGGGCGCTGACGGACTCCCCGCGGACGGCGGCGACGACGTTGTGGGCGACCACCTCCGCCTCGTAGTCCGCCGTGGAACCCGCCTTGGAGATCGGGATGTTCGTCGCATCGCCGAGGACGTAGATGTTCTCCTTCCCCTCGAGCTTGAGGGTGAACCGGTCCGTGGGAATCCAGTTGCCCTTGTCGCCGAGCCCCGACGCCCCCACGACATCGGACCCCCGGTGCGGTGGGATCGCGATCAACAGGTCGAACGGGAGCGTCTCCCCCTCGACCCCTTTCACCGTCTTGCCGGCCGGGTCAATCCGTTCGACATTGAACGGGATGTGGAACGAGATGTTCCGCTCCGACATGAGCCGTTGCATCGGTTGGGCGACGGTATCGATTCCAAAGACCTTCGGGATCGGATAGGCGTAGTGAATCTCCGTCTTCTCCCGGAGCCCCCGGGTCCGTAGGTAGTCGTCCAGCATGAACGTGACCTCGAGCGGAGCCACCGGGCATTTGTACGGCATTCCCGCGACGGCGACCAGGATCTTCCCTCCCGAGAACTGTTGGATCGCCGTGCGCAACTTCTGCGCGTTCGCGAGGTCGTAGAAGCTGTGCGCGCCGTCGACGAATCCAGGGACCGCCTCGGGGTGGATCACCGATCCCGTCGCGATCACGAGCACGTCGTACGGGAGTTCCTTGCCCCCGCGGAGCACGACCTTGTTGGCCGCCGCGTCGACCTTCTCGATCTCCGCCCGCACGAGCTGGATCGATCGATGAAGGAGACCGGACTCGTCGCGCTTCGTTTCCTCCGGCCGCATCTTGTCGAAAACGACCATGAGATACCCCGGCTGGTAGGCGTGGATCCCCTCCCGATCGACCAGTTGGATCTGGGTCTGTCCGGCGGCCACTTCCGCTTCGAGTCCCTTGCGAATTCGGTTCGCCACCGTCGTTCCGCCGATTCCGCCCCCCAACACGATGACTCGTTTCATGGTGGATCCCTCCGAACGCGCCTTTCAGGAATGCGACTTGCGGATGATGAACCTGTCGAACCCCGGTTCGTTCTGGATCCGAAGGAGCTGGTGGCCGGCCTTGTCGATCCACAGCGGGATATCCTTGCGAGAACCCTCGTCGCTCGAGAGAAGCTCGAACTCGGTCCCGACCTCCTCCTCCTGGATCACCCGGACCAGCTCCATGAGCGGCCCGGGGCACCAACTCCCGCGCGCGTCCACGACCATTCGGCCCCTCGGCGACGACGCGTCCTCGGTCATCATACGAAGTACGATGCCTCCGCATGTCGAGCCCGGTCGATGAACGTTGCGATCCCGACCACCTCGTCGACGATCGGATCGAGGTCGGCGGGGGTCAGGTGGAAGAGCTCCATCGACTGGGAACAGGCGTAGACGTGCAGGGCGCCGATCCCCTTCGCCGCAGAGAGCATCGATTTCCACGACGGCACCTTCCGGTCCGCGAGGGTCCGCTCGAGGCGGGCCCCCTCTTCCCCGTGACCGGGGCCGACGGGAGGGTGAGGGCTCGGACTCGTCTTTCGAAAGGCGTTCAATCCCCAGACGCTGGCGAAGACGTGGACCTCGAATCCCATCGCGACCGCCCCGCTGACGAGCGTCGAGAACGGGATCAACTTGTCGACGCGATCCTCCGTGAGCACAACGGACATCTTCGCGGGGATGGGGGGATTGCCCGCGGGCATGCGTCCCTCCGCGCTCTCCGCCCGGACGCCGTCGGGATCCTTCAGATGAAGAGGGTCATCGCGTCCGCGCGCGAAGCGAGCTCGAGATACGTGCTCGCACCGATCACATCATCGACCTCGCCGACGAGCTGTTCCTTGCTCAGGCCGAACATGTCCATCGTGGGAGAGCACGCGTGGATCCGCACACCGGCGGCCTTGGCCGCCTGCATGAACTGCTCGAGCGACGGAAACTTCTCCGCGATCTTCTTCTGGAGTTCGGGCGGGAAGACATCCATCGCCTTCTTCCGGCCCTCGGGCGTCAGCAACTGCATCCCCCAGAATGTGAAGTACATGTGAGCGTCCATTCCGAGCGCCCGAGCGGTGGTGGCCAGGATCAGCGACGGATAGGCCATGTCCGCCCCACCCTTGGAAATCACCAAGATCAAGGACGTCTTTCCGTCCTTCTTCGCGCTCTCCATCGTCGCCGTCGCATGCGCCGCGGTCCCTTCCATCATTCTCGTTCCTCTCCTTATTTGTGTTCCAGCACGAACCGGTAGAAGCCGTCCTTCTCTTCGTTGGCGAGCAGCGGATTCCCGGTCCGCTTCGCGAAGGCGACGAAATCCGAGGGCGCCGCAGGATCATCGGCCAGGATCTCGAGTTGCTCCCCCCGATCCAGGGAACCGAGCATCTCGCTGGCCTTCAGGATCGGCATCGGGCAGAAAAGGCCCCGCGCATCCAGGCGGGCTTTCGAGGGGACGGTCGGGTCCATGGGATCAACACCGTGCGACGCCATAGGTTGGCACGCTATTTACGGCTTTTCATTTGTCCAGTTATTTCCGCGTGGCCCGATCGACCTCTTTTCCCGGCGGACCGCCCTCGAGGGGGAAGGTGCGTCGGTCCAGGATCGTCTCCTTCGGGATGGTGAGGACGTGGCGGTATGCCGGGAACAGGTCCGCGCCGAATCGCACGGTGAACGGGCGGTTCTCCTCGCCGAACGCGACCTCCCCCAGCGCGAGAAACCCTTCGTCCTCGCGCAGCAGGATGCCGGCGGCGTGAAAGATCGGCCCGGGCATCAGTCCCGCGACCCCGGGAAACTCGAGCGGCGCCGGGTCCCGGTAGCGGACATAGACGATCAGGAGCGGTCCCGGGGCGAGGGGGGAAGCGTCGGCGCGCGTCGGGTCGCCGGCCATCGGAAGCGGAACCAACGTGTCGGGCTCTTGTCCGGCGGTCATGGCAACGAGATCACCTTCTCCGCCCGAAAGAGCCACGTGACGAGCTGAGCGTACGTCACGGCTTCGATGGGCCGTTCCGGGGATTGCCGGACTCCCCGACCCCGAAGCTCGTCCTCGAGCACGTAGAGCGGAGTGGGGGCGCCGGCCGGGGACGGGGGAGCCGCCTCGGCCGCGTAGCTCGCCGTGCCCAGCAAGATCGACCGCAACCGCACCCCGGCGTCCCTCGCCGCGAGGCCGAACGCGGTCAGGACCTCCTCCTCGTCGGACCCCAGCGGCCCGTGGCGGAGCACGACCCACAGCCGCTCTCGGGGCGGTTCGTCCGTCACAGAGGCACCACCCGGTCGGCTCGGACAAGCCAGTCGGCCGCCTCGGCCGTTCCGATGAGAGCGAGCGGAACCCCTTCGATGAGGTCCCCGGCCCGGAGCGAGCGGCGGGTCAGGGACCCCCGGTGCACGAGCGCCGGGGCATCCGGGCCCACGATCCCCTGGAGCAACTGCTCGATGGGGGGCCCGAGCCGGTGCGGCTCCTGCCCGCGCACGAGCGCTCGGACGCCTTCGCCGACAAACAGCAGGCGCACCGGGGTTCCGAGCGCGACCGTCATCGCGGAGGTCCGGATCATCTCGGAGACGTGGTTCGTGGAGAAGGGGGCGTGCCGGGCCCAGAAGAGTATCGTGGGCGATCACCCCTCCTGAGTCAGCGCAACGAACCGGTCCGCACCGGTGAGCAGGTCGGCCAGGTCCTCCAGGGTACCGTTCCGCGCGTTGGGGATCAGATCCTCATCGGCGAGCCCCCGAAAGCGCGCGCAGGTCGAGCAGTTGATGAGGGCGACCGATCGAGGGAGCGCCGCATAGTCGGCGACCACCGACGGCGGCCCGGCCGCTAGGAGGGCCCGACTCGTGCAGTACACTCCATCCCCGAGAAAGAAGACGGTGACCCGATGGCCGAGCTGGGCCGCGCTCTGGGCCACCCCCCATCCGATCGCGGGGAGCCGGTGCTGGATGGGAGAGGGGAACACCAGAATGCCGAGCGTGCCCATTGCGACCCCCTCACATCCGCGGAGCGATTCTCCAACCGACTTTGGTGCAGACGTACGTTCGGGAGCCGATCCGGACCACGCCCCCGATATCCACCGAGCTATCGTAGAACATCCGGTTCAGGATCGCGACATCCTCGGGTTCCGCAGCCGCGGGGTTGCTCTCGGCAGCCTCGGCGTCGAACGGATCGCCCCATCGACGTACGATCCGGACGGACCGGGGGGCGCCTGGCGGGGAGACCGGCCCGGACACCTCAGGGCCCCCGACCGACGGCCGGTCCCGGGATTCCGCCCGCCCCCTCCGGGAGGCGGCGAGCTCGGGCGACGCGATCGGCGAGCAGCCGCAGCCGGCGGGCGAGGACCGAGCCTTCCGCGTTCGAGAACTCTTCGATGCGACCGGCGTCCGACAGGCCGGGCAGGCCGGTGGAGATCGGCAGACTTCCGAGGAACGGGACGCCCATCCGCGTGGCGTACTCGGGACCGCGCGAAGGACCGAACAACTCCACGCGCTCGCCGTGAGGGCAGACGAAATAGGCCATGTTCTCGATGAGACCGAGGATCGGTGCGTGGAAGGTCCGGGCCATTTCCGCGGCCTTGGAGACGACCTCGGCGGAGAGCTCGGTGGGCGCCGTGACCAAGATCGTCCCGTCCGGGTCGAGCGACTGAAAGACCGTCATGGGTGCGTCGCTGGTCCCGGGCGGCAGGTCCACCAGGAGATAGTCGAGCTCGGGCCACGCCGTATCGCGGTAGAGCCCTCGGATCGCGCTGTTGACCATCGGGCCCCGCCAGATGAGCGGGAGCTTGCTCGAGGCGGTCACGGAGGCCATCGACATCACGTAGACGCCGCCCTTGGAGCGGAGCGGTTCGATCGTCCGCCCGTCCGGGTTCAGCCGCGGCACCTCGGCCACCCCGAAGACCCGTGCGATCGATGGGCCGGTGATGTCCGCGTCGAGCACGCCCACCGTCGCTCCGTCCCGACGCAGCTCGCTCGCCACGTACGCGGTAACGAACGTCTTTCCTACGCCGCCCTTTCCCGAGATCACCGCCAGCACGCAGCGGATCCGCGAGCGATCGAGGCGTCCGATCGAGAACGTCGCGCCCGAAGCGGTCGGGGGGCCGGAGGCCGATCGGACCACGGGCAGCGGGACATCCTCCGTGCCCACGTCCGTTCTCGGCATGGCCGTTCGTCGAATGGGCGCCGACCGCCTTAACGTGCCCGGGGAACGCATCGGGTGGGCCCTCGCGCCGGCGCGGCACGTTCCCGCGGGCGAGAGTTTATCACCGACCGATACCTGAGACCCTCGGCCAGCGGCGCGAACTCGCGGGGCCCGTACGGTGCGAGGAAAGTATGACGCAGGTGATGTTCGAATGCCGGTCCGTGGGATTCCCGTGCGAGTGGGCCCTGCGCGCTCCGACCTCGGACGAGGTCGTTCGCCGGATGTCCGAGCATGTTCGTTGTGCGCATGGGCTCCCCGAACTCTCACCTCCCCTCCAGGCTCAGGTCCGGGCCGCGGTCCACCCGGCCTAGGCGGAGGGGTTCGTGGCCGCTCGCATTAGCGTCTCCGAACGCCTCGGTGCGGATTCGTTCACCACCGACAAGGTTCCCCATCTCAAGATCGCCGATCCCCAGTTGTGTCGGACCTGTGCGCTCAAGCCGTGCATCAAGGTCTGCCCGGCGGAGGTGTACCACTGGGACGCGGACCATGTGCGGATCAACTACGAGAACTGCCTCGAGCTCGGGGCCTGCCGGGTCGCCTGCCACGAGCTGGGCAACCGAGCCCTCCAGTGGGACTTTCCCGTCGGGAGCCGGGGCGTCCACTTCCGGTACGGCTGAGGCCCGCGGGGACCCGGTCCGCCCGGGCTTGGTATCGGGTCCGTCCGGGGCCGTCGAGCGCTCTGGAATAACTGGACAAATGTCGAAGGTATTTTATCGGACCACCGACTCCGTGGACCGGGCGACCGTCGCCGTCTCGGGTTCGGTGCGGACCCGCCGCGGTGAAGATCCCCCAGGATCGAACGATGCCCACGTACGTGCTGACGGACAAGTGCAAAGGCTGCATGGAATGCGTCAAGATCTGCCCGAGCGACATCATGCACATCGACCCGGTCCAAGGAAGGGCCTACAACATCGAGCCGCCGATGTGCTGGGAATGCTACTGCTGCGTGAAGGCGTGCCCCGAGGCGGCGATCGACATCCGCGGATACGCGGGGTTCGCCCCGCGCGGGCAGAGCGTCGTCCCGACGCGAACCCCCGACCGGGGCCAGTGGAAGATCCGGGTGCTCAACGGGGACACGAAGGAGCTCGTCTTCCCGATCCGCACGACCCCGTGGGGATCGATCCGCGCGCCGCAGGAGGCGCCCGCACCTCCGGCCGAGGCGCTCCGAAGCGAACTGCTCTCCTTCGAACCCGAGTACCTCGCCGTTGATGCGCTGCCCACGCTTCCGCGACCCGCGAGCGCGGGGGGCTGAGCCGCGGAGGGGACGCTCGTGGGCGAATCTTCCTCCTCGGCCACCCACATCGTGGACTGCGACATCCTGATCGTCGGCGGCGGATTCGCCGGATGCGGGGCGGCTTACGAGGCCCGGTACTGGGGCCGCGACCTCAAGATCGTCATCGTCGAGAAGGCCGCGATCGAGCGCAGCGGGGCGGTCGCCCAGGGGCTGTCCGCGATCAACTGTTACATGGGGATGCGCTGGAACGAGAACCAGCCGGAGGATTTCGTTCGGTACGTCCGCAACGACCTGATGGGGCTCTCCCGCGAGGACCTCGTCTACGACATGGCTCGCCACGTCGACTCGACCGTGCACATGTTCGAGGAGTGGGGGCTCCCGATCTTCACCGATCCCCAGACGGGGAGGTATGTCCGCGAGGGCCGCTGGCAGATCATGATCCACGGAGAGTCGTACAAGCCGATCGTGGCGGAGGCGGCGCGCAAGGCCGCCTCCGAAGTCTACGAGCGGATCGTCGTGACCCACCTCCTGCCGGACGCCCAGGACCCGAAACGGGTGGCGGGGGCCGTCGGGGTCAACGTGCGCGACGGTTCCTTCTACGTGTTCCGGGCCAAGGCGGTGATCGTGGCGTCCGCGGGGGCCTCGCACATCTACCGCCCCCGATCGGCGGGGGAGGGCGCCGGACGGACGTGGTACCCTCCTTGGGCGAGCGGTTCGGCCTACGGGCTCCTGATCCAGATGGGCGCCGAGATGACCCAGATGGAGAATCGCCTGGTGGTCACGCGGTTCAAGGATGGCTACGGTCCCGTGGGGGCGTGGTTCTTGATGCTGAAGGCGGTGGCGACCAACGCCGCCGGAGAACACTTCGAGTCGGCCCGGCTTCCCGAACTGCGCACGCGGGTGGGCGCCTACGCCGATGCGAAGCCGATGCCGACCTGCCTGCGGAACCATCTGATGCTCCAAGAGATCCTCGAAGGCAAGGGGCCGATCCTCCTGCACACCGAGCGGGTCCTCGACACCCCGGAGAAGGAAGCGATCGGCTGGGAGGACTTCCTGAACATGACGATCGGCCAGGCGGTCACCTGGGCCTCCCAGGGGATCGAGCCGACGAAAGTGCCTTCGGAGCTGATCCTTTCGGAGCCGTACGTGATGGGTTCGCACGCCGTCTGCGCGGGCGCTTGGACGAGCGGCCCGAAGGACGTCGCCCTGGGGGAGTACTCGTGGGGCTACAACCGCATGACCACGATCCAAGGTCTGTTCGGGGCGGGCGACACCGTGGGCGGTTCGGCGCACAAGTTCTCGAGCGGGTCGTACACCGAGGGCCGTCTCGCCGCCAAGGCCGCGGTCGCCTTCCTCACGGACCATCCGGGGGCCCCGACCGTCTCGGAGACCGCGATCGCCCAGCTCCGCACGACGGTCTATGCTCCGATGGATCGGTACGACGCGAAGAAGGGGAACGTCACGACCGGGACCGTGAGCCCGGACTACCTGTTCCCCGACCAGGGACTGCACCGCCTCGAGAAGATCATGGACGAGTACGCGGGGGGCGTGAGCGCCAATTACATCACCAACGAGCATCTGTTGACCCGGGCGCTGGAGCATCTGCGTCGACTGAGGGTCGACTTGGGGTCCATGGCCGCGAAGGACCTCCACCAGCTCCAACGCGTCTGGGAGCTCGACCACCGGCTCTGGACGGCCGAGGCCGTGGTCCGGCACACGCTTTTCCGTAAGGAGACCCGCTGGCCGGGGTACTACTATCGCGCCGATTACCCCCGCGTGGACGACGAGAACTGGCACTGCTTCGTGAACTCGGTCTACGAGCCGGCGTCGGGCGAGTGGAAGCTCTTCACTCGCCCGTACCGCGCGCTCTTCTAGCCACGGCCGCTCGCCGGATCGGCTTCGAACGGACCGGAGCAGGAGGAAGATCCCCGTGGACCTCGTCGACTCGGTGGCCAACGATCCGCGCCACCTCCAGGGTCGGCCGGTCGCCGACTACCACGCCTTTCTCGACGCGGTGGAAGAGGCGCTGCGCGGCTCGGACGGAGCTTCGCTCCTCCGCCTGCCATCCGACCGTCCGATCCAGGTGATCGGGGATAGCCACGGCGACTACGCTTCCGTCCAGCGGGCCGTGCGCTACGCCCGGGCGCACGACCCCTCGCAGCGGTTCGTCGGGCTCGGCGACTACATCGATCGGGCCAGCCGATCCGAACCGGAACCGACCTCCCTCCCCGGGGGGTCGATCTGGAATCTCGCCTTCCTGCTCGCTTGGGCCGCCCGCGCCCCCGACGAGGTGATCCTCCTGCGGGGCAATCACGAGGCCCCGCGCCGGTTCCCGGTTCCGTCGATGACGTTTCTCAAGGAGCTGCGCCGCGAGGTCCCTCCCCGGGAGGCGTTCTCGATCTACTCGCGCTGTCTCGATCTCTGCGACCGGCTCCCGGCGGCCGCGATCACCGAGAACGGCGTCTTCCTCGCGCACGGGGGGATCCCTCCGCCCCATCGCTGGGATCTGGGGCGACCGTCCCCCGTCGATGCCACGGTCCTCGAGGGCCTGCTGTGGAGCGATCCGATCGAGGACTACCAGGATCGCGGCGTGGGGTTCTCCTACTCGGCGGAGGAGCTCGCGGGGTTCCTTCGAACGAACGGCTGCGCGGTGATGGTCAAGGGGCACGCCCCCGTCCATCTCGGCCGCTCGATGCACGGGGATCGGCTCTTGACGATCCACACGTCGGACCTCTTCCAGGAGGTCGGCCATGAGGGGATCCTCATGGTGGAGATCCCCACGATCCGGGCCGTTCGCTCGACGCGGGACCTGATCGTGCGGCGGCTCGTGGACGGTTCGTGGCGTCCGTACGCCATCCAGCACGACGCGCCGCGATCGCGCACGGCGGATCCCCTCCCGGACTCGGCGGAGCGTCGCGACCGGTCTTCGGCACCGCGGGTCGGCGCTCCATGAACCGCGCCGACTCCGGCGAGCATCCTCCGCGGCCAGGCCGGCCGTCCGGCGTCCGCCGCCTCACCGCCGGCCCTTCCGAAGGTCCCGGCCGCGCCCGCCGGCGGGTAGCCTCTAATATCCGGAACCGTCCTCGCTCCGGGGAGAACGCATGATTCCCCCGCCTCACGGTGGCCGGCTGATCGACCGTCAGGTCTCTCCGTCCGAGCGGGCCCGAAGGGACTCCGAGATCCGCGACCTGCTGAAGATCTCCCCGTTCATCGATCAGGTCTACGACGCCGAGAAGATCGGAGTCGGGGCGTACTCTCCTCTCGAAGGGTTTCAGGGCGGCGAAGCGCTCGAGACGATCCTGGCCACGAACCACCTCCCCAACGGGCTCCCGTGGACGATTCCGATCCTGCTTGCGCCCTCGGGCGCGGAGAACCTCGCCGTCGTGGATCAGGTCCGAACGGGGGACGAAGTGGGACTTCTCGACGGTTCCGGGACCCTGTTCGCCGTGCTCCACATTGAGGAGAAGTTCCGGTACGACCGGAAGCGATATGCCGAGGGGGTGTACGGGACGACCGATCCCCATCACCCGAACGTGGCGGACGTGTTCGCCGCGGGCGAGACGGCGTTGGCGGGCCGCATCGACCTCCTGCGACGCCTCGACCACCCCACGGGGTCCCTGGAGCTTTCGCCCCTCGAGACCCGAGAAGAGTTCGCGCGTCGAGGATGGAAAAGCGTGGCCGCCTACCAGACCCGGAACGTTCCCCACACCGCCCACGAGTACCTCCAGCGATGCACGTTGGAGCGAGAGGAGGTGGACGGCCTGCTCATCCACCCCGTCCTCGGGCGGCTGAAGAAGGGCGATTACCGCCCCGAGGTGGTCCTCGAGGCGTACCAAGAGCTCGTGCGGAACTACTACCCGCCCGACCGGGTGCTCCTCGCGGCGCTCAGCATCTCGATGCGCTACGGAGGACCGAAGGCCGCGCTGTTCCTCGCGATCGTGCGCAAGAACTTCGGTTGCTCGCTCTACATCGTCGGTCGCGACCAAGCCGGGGTCGGAAAGTACTACGATCCCTTCGCGTGCCAGCGGATCTTCGACGAGTACCCCATCGGCGTCACCCCCCTCAAGTTCGCGGAGACGTTCTTCTGCCGAGTGTGCGGGTGGATGGCCACGTCGCGCACCTGCGTCCATTCCCCGGAGCATCGGCTGGACACGAGCCAGACCCGCATCCGGCGGGCGCTCTCCCAAGGGGAGGCGCTTCCGACGGAGATCATCCGCCCCGAGGTCGCCCGCATCCTCGCTCGGGGCGACGTCTTGCTCACCGACTGAGCCCCCGCGCCGGCGCGTCGGCGAACGGTGGGGCCCCCGGAGCCGTCCCTCCCCGGCTCCGACCGGGGGCGGTGGTCGGTCGTGGTGTCGAACGGTTCCCGCGGCCGGGCACTTTCCCCTTCGCCGATGCGACCTGCATCGGAGCGCGAACGCATCTCTCGGTCCCCCCGCCCCACCGACCCGCTCCCCGAACGCCGCACGACGATCGGTGGGGGGCCCGCGACCGCGGCGAGCTCACTCCCTTCCCTCTCGACCTCCCCGCCGGGTGGATCGCCGCCGGTCGCGACCCCGGCGGGTCCCGCCCGACCGCCCCGGGGCTCGAATCCTCCCCGGAGGATCCCCCCCCGGGCTCGCCTCCCGAAACCGGCGCTCACATCCCCCCCGGGCCTCGCGCACGATCCCCCCGCTCGCACGCGAGAGAGGTGTCCCCTCTTCGGAATCCCCTCGAGCGGGGGGGGCAGCACGGGGGCCGCGGCTCTCGAAGGGAACGGCTAGGGTCCGGGGGGTGGGGGCCCGGCAGCGGTCACGCGGCCGACGGGGATCCGCTCGATCATCTCTCGCACCCCCCGAACGAACGCCCGGACGTCCGCCCGGTGGTTGTAGAGGTAGAAGGAGGCCCGCACGCTCCCGGCAAGGTTCCGCCGTTCGTACCAGGAGTGAACGCAGTGGCGCCCGCTCCGGACCAGGACCCCGTGGCCCGCGTCGAGGAAGAGCGCCGCGTCGTGCGGGTCGATCCCCGCGAGGGAGAAGCCGAAGATGCTCGGGCGCGCGGCGGGATCGGGAGGGCCGAGGATGCGGACCCGCGGTTCCTCGGCGAGCTCCCGGGTCGCGATGGCGTTGAGATCCCGCTGCGCCGCCTCGATCTCCTCGAGGCCGGTGCGCTCGAGATAGGCGAGGGCGGCCCGGGCGCCGAGGATGCCGCCGTAGTTCTGGAGGCCGGCCTCGAAACGGTGCGGCGGCGCTCTCAATTCGTGGTCTTCGAGCGTCGACCACTCGACCGTCTCCCCTCCGATCAGGAGCGGTCGGAGCTCGCGGAGCCGGTCCGGCCGACCGACGAGGACCCCGGTGCCGGTCGGCCCGAGCATCTTGTGCGCGGAGATCGCGTAAAAGTCGCTGCCGTTCCGGTCGAACTCGACGCGGCGGTGCGGCGCGGACTGGGCCCCGTCAAAAAGCGTCCGGGCCCCGCGGTCGTGCGCCCGTTCGACGATCTCCCGGAGCGGGAGCGTTCGGCCGTCGAGGTTCGACGTATGGAAGAGGCTGACGAGCTTCACGCCACGGCCGAGCGCCGCCTCGAAGGCGTCGGAGGGAAAGCTTCCGTCCTCGGGCAACGGGAGGATGTCGACGCGGATCCCGCGCTCGCGCGCGAGGCGCTGCCAGGGCACGAGGTTCGAATTGTGCTCCTGATCGCTGATCAGGACCGCATCGCCGCGCGCGAGGCCGATCCCCTGCCCGACGAGATTGATCGCTTCGGTGGTGTTGCGCAGGAACACGACGCTGGCCGGCTCGCGCGCTCCGAGGAAGCGAGCGAACTCTTCCCGCGTCTCCTCCACGTGGCGCCCCACCGCCTCGGCCCATCGGTGAAGGCTCCGTCCGGCGCACCCGGGGGTCTCCGTGTAGTAAGCTCGCATCGCCGCGAGGACCGAGCGCGGGACGAGCGACATGCACGCCGAGTCGAGGTACGCGATCGGCGGCTCCCCCGGCCGACGACGCAGCGCGGGAAAGTCGCGACGGGCGGCGCCCGCGGTCACGGTCGGGTCCGGGCCTGGAGGCTATCGGCCGCGATCGCGAGCGCCGC
>JAJZMW010000050.1 GCA_021848165.1 Thermoplasmata archaeon | reverse complement strand
CAGCAATCCGGGGCGATGGCCGAAGATCGCCCGCAGCAGGCGACGATTGACGCGCGCCTCGGCCGCCCGGAACTCGAGGGGAAGGACGCGCACCCCCTGGGAGAACTCGCGGCGACGACGACGGAGCGCCTGCCGATACGCGGCGCTCTCGAATCGGCCGCTCGTCTCCCCCGCTTCGAGCGGTCGGCGGATCGCGGGAGGCAGCGACCGGAGGTGAAGCCGCATCGCCCGGCCGAAGCTCGCCGTGCTCGGGAAGGCGCCGCAGAGGACGAGGCGACGGTAGGAGCGGGGGAACTGGGCGATCGCCTCGAGCGCGACCGCCCCGCCCCAGCTGTGGCCGAACAGGGTGGGGCGGCCGAGCCGAAGGACCTGCCGCACCCGCTCGACATGCTGCCCCGCGCTCGCCGGCCCGTACCGGGAAGGGAGGGGCCACCGGGTCGACCGCCCGCAGCCCCATTGGTCGTAGAAGACGACCCGGATCCCGTATGGCACGAGGTCCTCGAGGACCCGCAGATACCCGTGCTCGCTCGGACCTCCGTGGACCACCAGGAGCGGAGGCGATGCGGGATCGCCCACCGACCTCCAATAGAGGCGGCCCCCGTCGACCGGGAGGAAGCCGTCGCGGGTCGGGAAGGGACCGCCGCGCGCCGCCACGGCTCCTCATCGAGGAAGGCTACAAAGGCCGGTCGGTCGCGGCGCTCCGCGGATCTAGGGGTGCGCGGCCTCGATCTGGACGAGCGGGGTCGTGGCGCGGGGAGGGGCCGTGCGCGCGGTCCGTCGAAGGTAGTGGACCGCGCCGTCGATCACCCGCTCCCGCACGCTCGCGAAATCGGTCCATCGGAACAGGGACGGCTCGAGATAGCAGGCGAGCGCGCATCGGTTGCAGCTCTCGTAGGACGACCAGTCGAACTCGTTCCAGAGCTTGCGCACATCGACCTCCCACACGGGGGTCGACCCTTGGTACTCCTGGAGCACGTAGCAGGGGAGGACGATCCGGCCCGACGGGTCGACGTTGATGGTGAGCCACGGCTTGCACCGCCAGGGGCGGCCCTCGTACCACGATCCGAGGATCGCGTCAAAATATTCCGGCGACTCCAGGATCGGGGCCCCGTCGCGCCGGAGGTCGCGCAGTCGCTCGATCACGGGCCGCAGAGCGGCGCGCTCGGGGCTCATCGGGTCGGCGGTGCGGTAGTCGTAGGCGATCTGCAGCGTCATGCCCACACCGAGCTCTTCCGCGAGCGCGACGACCCGTTCGGAGTGGTCGAGATTGTCCTTCGTGACGGTGTGGCTGATGACCGTGGGGACCTCGTCGCGGCTCGCGCGGATCCCGGCGACGGCCCGTTCGAACGAGCGGGGGATCCCGCGGAGCTGGTCGTGGCGCTCTCCGATGCCATCGAGGGAGACGAAGAGGAGGTCGAGCGACGGCGCGATCTCGCGCAACCGGTGCTCCAGCAGCCAGCCGTTCGTCACGAGCGAGGTGTGGAACCGGGCGTGCGCCTCGCGGAGGATCGTGCCGACATCGCGGCGGAGGAGCGGCTCGCCTCCCTCGAAGCCGAGGAACGAGACGCCCGCGGCGGCGAGGGAGTCCATCACGCGGATCTCGTCGGCGACCGAAAGGAGCTCCTCGTCCTCTCGCCGCCAGAACGGGCACATCTTGCACTCGAGATTGCAGCGGTAGAGGAGCTTGTGGCCGGCGAGCACCGGCGCTTTCTCTCCCCCCAACCCGCGCAGGGTGCGCTGGAGGCTCCGCAGCACCACCGGCTTGAGGACCGCCATCCCTCCCTCTACGATGCGGTCGCTCGCGTCCGAGGAACGACCTTCGGTCGGGGCAACGCTCGCATGGTCGCCCGAAGCCGCCGGAGGACATAGAGGGAGCGGGGGAGGTCCCCCGGACCCCGACGCCCTGCGAAAGAGATCTTCGCTCGGCAGCCGCAACGACGCAGGGGAACGGTGTCCGATGTCGGCATCTCCGATCCCCCTCTCTCCGCCCGGGCGCGTTCCGGAGGGCGTCGCTCGTACCATCCGCCGTCGCGACCGCCGACCTCGCTCCGAATTCGGATGCCGGCGCTCTCCCCGGCCGGTGGGACGCGAGGGTGTAGTGGGTGTGAATCGGGTTCGCCGCTTGCGCGACAACCGGGTTCCGGGCTCCGTTCCCCCCGGCCCTCGTTCGTGGACACCGCGCCCCCGAACAGGTAAAGGGACTCGCCTTCGCCCGCATCGAGAGCTCGGCCGTCTCGGGCACGATCCTCCTCGGGACCCTGGTCGCAACGACGGAGAACGAACCTTCTCGCCAAGAGCGGCCGTCGCTTGCGGCTATCGTCAGGAAGCGGGCCCATCGCGGGATGGAGGATGTCTTCGCAACACGTCCCGACCGCCTCCCGGACCGTCCGGACCGACACAGGTGACCGACCTCTCCGGGTGGCGTTCTTCACCGACACGTTCGTTCCCACCCACGACGGGGTCGCCCAGGTCACCGACACCCTCGCACGAACCCTGACCCGACTCGGGCACGCGGTCGTGGTGTTCACCGTCCGTCCACCGGGGGAGCCGGGATGGACCATCCGCCCCGACGGGGTCCAGATCCGCCGATTCCTCTCGGTGGCGGCCCCGAGCTACCCGCAGTACCGGATCGCCGCCCTGCCGTGGTTCCCTTCGCCGGACGGCCGAAAGTCGTTCGACGTCATCCACATCCACACCCCGGGGGTCGTCGGGCTGGCCGGGCTCCTCGCGGCGCGCCGGTGGGGGGTCCCAACGGTTGGGACCTACCACACCGATCTCGCCGGAATGCTCCGCGGCTCGGGCCGGACCGCTCTCGCACGGAGGTTCTTCCGGGCGTGGGGTCAGTTCGCCGTCGATCTCTGCGCGAAGTGTGACGTCGCGACGGCCCCGACGGAGGCGTCGAGGGCTACGCTCGCACGACAGGCGCGTGGGCCGATGGTGGCCTCCCCCGTACTTGTTCCGAACGGAGTCGATACGACCGTCTTCCGCCCGGACGCTTCCCGGGGCGGTGAGCCGTCGGACAGGGGAGGTGCGGCGGCGCCCATGATCAGCTTCGTCGGACGCCTCACCCGAGACAAGGGATACCAGCGGTTCCTCGGCGCCCTCGAACTGCTGGGCCGACGCCGAGATTGGGTCGCGGTGCTCGCCGGAGATGGACCGCATCGCCACGAGGTGGAGCGGATGGTCGGGCCAGGAACGCCGCTCGCCGACCGGGTCCGGTACCTAGGCCCCATCTCGGAGGAGGAAAAGGCCCACCTCCTCGCCCGGACGCGCGTCTTCGTACTTCCGTCGTTATCGGACACGTCGTCGGTTGCGCTGCTGGAGGCGCTCGCGTCCGGGGCCGCGGCGGTCGTCACCGAGCGCGGGGGCCCGGCGGAGATCGCCCGGAGCTCCGGGGCCGGGATCGTCGTAGACCCGGAGGATCTTCCCGCGATCGCCCGGGCCATCGAGGCCCTCCTCGCACCTCCCGTTCTCAGCGCCTCCGCTCCCCGGGCGGGCCGGGAGTGGGTGATCGCGAACGCCTCGTCGGACCGGATGGCGGAAGCCTACGTGAGCTGCTATCGCCGAGCGGTGCGGGCGAAGAGGGGCCATCGCCCCCCTTGACATGAGGTCGGCGAGCGTTCTCTCGGCCCTCGCGAGCTCCTCGATCCTCGACGACCCCCTTACCGATCGGCGTCGGGCCCGCGAGCGCCCCCGGCATCGACGGTCGCTGAGGGCTCCCTTTCGTGCGCCGGAAAACGGGCGGTCCCGGGGAATCTCGGCAGCGATGTCGTACGAATCTGGCCGGGCACGACTCCGCTCGGAACCGTCGCGCCGTCTGGCATCGAACGCGCCGCCGCCCCCGCCCGGCACGGAGTCCTTCCGGAACGACTATTATCCCGCGCGGAGTTCGAGTCGAGGTGCCGAGGGCCGGGGGCCGAACCCGAGGACGCTGGGGTCCCATCATCGACGCGCATACGCACCCGCAACTCCCTCAAGAGGCACCCATCGCGGGAGCGTCCCACACCCCTGAGGAGTACGTTCGTACGACCAGCGGCCTCGACATCCGCTTCGCGGCGGCGTTCGTGATGGCGCCTCGGGGGGACCTCCCTCGGACGCGCACGTTGAACGACAAAGTGCTCGCGCTCGGTCGGTCGACCGGAGGTCGGTTCTTCCCGGTATGTTCGGTCCATCCGGGAGATCGGGCGAAGGCCCTGATCGAGCTGGACCGCGTGGCCGCCGCGGGAGCCCGGGCCCTCAAACTCCACCCGAACACGCAGGACTTTGACGTGGCGGATCCGGCGGTCCGTACGGTCGTTGCTCGGGCGACGAAACGAGGACTGCCGGTGATCTTCGACGGGTACTCTCCGTTCGACGCGAATCAACCCGGCAAGTTCGTGCGCCTGGCGATGGCGGTTCCCGATGCGAGGCTGGTCGTGGCGCACGCCCACGGGCCGCAGTTCCCGGCCTTGATCGTGTACGAGATCTTGGCCCGGTATCCGTGGTGGGGCCGCAACGTCTGGATCGACCTCTCCGCGACGGCGTCCCTCTTCGCCCACGGGCCGTTCGCGGACCAGCTGGCGTGGACCCTCCGAAAGGTGGGCACGGACCGACTCCTTTTCGCCAGCGATTTCCCCCTCGATGCTCCCGCGAAGGCGGTGCAGGCGGTTGCGTCGCTCGGGTTTTCCCGGGCGGAGCTCGCCTCGATCCTCTACGACAACGCCGCGCAGTTGTTCGGCCTACCGCGCCGCGGGACGGCCCGCAAGGGAGTGGCGGAATCGCCGAACCCCGCTTCCGACCGGCGTTCGATCGGAACCGCGCCGCGCACGCGGCGGTCGGCGTCGCCGATCCCCTTTGCAAAGGGAGGGTGACCCGCCGCGAACCGTGGGAGCGTTGACGCGCCGGGTCCGATGGAGCTCGCCGCCTCCCCATGCGTTCCACCCGCCCGCGTCATGGCCACCCCCCGTGGCCATGCGTCCCCGTCTCCGACGGTCTGTGGCCATGCCGGACCTCGAGGATCCCGAAACCACGGAGGGGTCGGGAGAGAGCGGATGCGTCGCCCTCCTGTGAGCGACTCCGAGAGCCGCTCTCGTGCGGAGGGCTCGGGGTCAATCGGATCGAGCGCCGCGTGCTCTGGCTGGATCTGTTGATGTTGTGACTTCTCCCACCGAGATTGGTATGGGAGGGGCGTCCGCTCTTGCGGGCCTTCTACGGAAGCTCGGGCGAAGCCCGGGAACCTCTCCGCGACCGGGTCGGCCCCACGGAAATCCGACGGAGGGAACGCCCCCTGCAGGACGTTGCCCGGGATCTGGACAACGCCGGCGCCCTGCTCCACTCGTTCGTACATCGCGCGAAGCGGTTTCGCGATCGAGCCCCCTACGACATGCCGCCCCAGGATCCGCCCCACATCGAGCACCCGGGATGGGTCCGCGCTCCGGAACTATGCCGGGAGATCGAGCCGACCGACCCTTGCGAGTTGGCGTGCTATTTCGAAAGAGAGGGCGGCGAGATCGGGAGGATGAACGGCGCGGCGCTCGGACGTGCCACGGCCGGAGAGCCGCGGGGCACCGGGGGACAGATCCGAGAGTTGCTCTCGGATCCGGCCGCCGAAAGCGGGCGGCTCCGGGGGCCTAGAGTCTCGGCCCGGCCCCTCTCTCTCCCCCAAACCCCGCTCGATCGGGACATCGAGACCGGGCGGCCCAGAGCGGATCGATCAGCTCGTTGCTTCGGCCCACCGGGGCACGCTCGATGGCTTGGGCCGCAGGATGTGTCGTCCCACCGGACAGAGAGGGCATACCCGGGTGCCCTCGCTCCGGGGCCTTCCCCATCGCCTCAGCGCGGTCGCTGGGGCGACACCATTTCACTCCCCCGGATGGGCGCAGGATTGGTTTTGGGCGGCGCGGCCGGGGGAGTGAGTTCCGCGCTACCCCGATTCTCTTGGAAATCGGGCTCGTCGGAGCCTCATTACGAGTCCCGGTAGATCATCGCTCAGGAAACGCCAGACCCTCTCCGCCTTGACTTCGGGGTACTCGTGGACGAGGTCGTTGCGCAGCCGGTCGAGATCGTCCCACGGTATGAGGGGATTCGCGCTGCGGAACGCACGTCCGAGCTTCGTGGCCGTCTCCGTGAAGTGGAGAATCCTCAGCTCGACTGCATCCCGGATCTCGGGGGTACGGATGTCGAAGAAACGCTCCTGGCCCCGGGCGGCGTATTTCTCGGCCGCATTTGCTTCGCGCAGCATTCGATCGACCAGGATCCGAACTCGCGACTCCGCCTCCTTCACAGCGGGACCGCCTCGGCCAGTACCTGAGGCCGCATCGACCAGGGAAGGCTCTCCTCCTCGACCACGTCGACCGTGCGTCCCAGCAACTTGCTGAGCTGGGTCTCTAAGCGGGCAAGATCAAGAAGCGAAGCCCCGGGGAGGGCATCTACGAGGAGGTCCACGTCGCTTCCCTCGTCCGCACTCCGTCGTCGTACCGACCCGAACACGCGTACGCGCTTCGCCCCATACTTTCGGACGAGCGTGAGCACCCGGGCGCGGTGGGCTCCGAGGACCTCCGGAATCCCGAATCCAACCCCCAAGGAGATCGGGCGCACGGCCGGCGTCTCCCAGAGACGGGACTTGCATCGTGGGCACATCCGAACGGGGAAGCGCCGCGGCGTCCAGGTGTAGATGCAACGGTGACAATGGAGCTCCGGAAGAGATTCGGTGACCATAGTTTCCGGTGGTAGAGAGTCGCACTGCCATCTTATTTACTTATGGGTAAGCTATCCCAAAGTAATAGGTCAAAGTCGACGGGGTCGGCGAGAACGGCGACCGCCGTCTCCATCGGTTCCGGCCGTTTCCCTCGCGGATCCGCCGGCGAAATTCACCCTGCAGGGGAGGAGGGAAACGCGAGAGGAGGACTCTTGTGCTCCATCTTCCGAGGCGGCGACGACGGCCGTTACGCCGGTTGCGGGGGTGACGGGCCCGCCGGGATTCGAACCCGGGTTTGAGGCTCCGGAGGCCTCCGTGATGTCCAAGCTATACTACGGGCCCGTGTCGCGCGAGGCGCGAACAACGGTCTCGGTTTAAGGACCACGCTCGCCCAAAGAAAGAGCGAGACCCGTTCGTTCTCGCCCGTTCCGTACCCCTCCGTGCGACGGAGACCCGAGCGAGGGCCACTTCGACGTTCTGTCGCAGTCCCGAGAGATCCCACGCTCCGGAATTCGATTCCTGCGAATGCCGGACCTTCGGGGACACCCCAAGCCCCTCCGTCGGCCGACCGCTGGCGGTCGGGGGGCCCCCGAGCGCCCGCGGAGGCGGGCCCAAGCGGCCCCCTGAGTCCGAGAGGTCGCCGAGGGAGTTCGACGCTCCGTTCTACTTCGTCGACGCGGTCGTCTCCGGCGCGGACCCCTTTCGTCGGCCCCGCCAAAGGACGACCCCGGCCAGCGCTAGGACGACGATCGCGATCCCGATCACGGCCCAGATCCACCACGGGAGGGTCGACGGGGAACCCGAAGCACCGACGCTCAGGTTGGCCGGCTGCCCCGAGACCGGGAAGGTGCCGTTCGTCGGGGCGTGCCCGGGGCTCGTGAACGTGTAGACGTAGGTGCCGTTCGGAAGGTCGAGCGTCGCGGTGAGTCCGCTCGACGTTACGACCCAGCTTGTGGGACCGGTCTGCGTCGTCCCCAAGGCGGCGGAGGCGTTGTTCGTCGCGTTGACGTACAAGGTCCAGGCGGTGCCGTTCGAGACGATGTTCTGCGTGAAGGTGACCGGGATCGTGTAAGAGAACGTGATCGCCACCGTCACGGGGAGGCCGCGAACTACGACGGCCCCGCTCGCCTCCGAAGGGACCAGGACCGTCCACGCCCCGACCGCCGGGACCTGGTAGGAGCTCGTACCGTTCGGTAGATCGACGACGATCGTACCGGACGAACTCGCCTGCGGCCCGTCGGCCGTGCTGACGAGCCAGCTCCGGCCGCTCGGCAACCCGGTCTCGGAGAAGGTGACGGCGTAGGTCGTCGCTTGGAAGGTGACCGAGGTGGTCGCGTTCCCGGTCGAGATCGCCACGGTGCCCGCGTATCCTCCGCCGGAGGGGGAGGTGATGTGCCAGCCCGGAACGTCCGCGATCCGATAGCCGAACGTGCCCGCCGGGACCCAGAAGTCGAGGACCGAGCCGGTGGCGTTCACGGTGAGGTGCCCGGTGAAGTTGCCACCGGACGGCCCGGTCAGGCTGGCCTGCCAAGCGAGCCCGGCGGGAAGACCCGATTCCGCGATCGTAACGCGGTAGAGAACGGTGAGCGAGACCCATCCCGAGGCCGCCGACTCGGAGACCGCCGAGTGGTCGGTGACCGTGTAGCAGTAGTATGTCGATACCCCCGGCGTGGCGAGATACGAACCCCCGGTCGCGCCGGCGATCGGGGACCCGCTCGTGCAGGTCCCGCTCCCCGACGCCGACGAGTACCACTGGTAGGAGTACGGTGAGGTGCCGCCCGTGGCCGTGGCGTTGAGGCGCATCGAACTTCCGAAGCCGAGGTACGTCGCGGGCGGAACGACCGCGCCCGCGACGAGGGGGCCGCTGACCGTGATCGACGTCGAAGCGCTCGTGACCGTCAGCGGCACCGAGGCGCTGTCGGTGACGGCGAGTTCGAAGAGGTAGGTCGCCAGCGGGGTGGTCCCGTTCGTCGTGAAGAGGCACGAGACCGCGGCGCCGGGGGTTCCGAGCGTCCCGTTCGGCGTCGCGCATACGCTCGCCGTCGCCGGTTGGAACGAGGCCCCCCCGTTGGTGCTGTACCCCCAGGCCCAGGAGTAGGGAGCGGTTCCGCTCGTCGGCAGCGTGGCGGAGAGCGTCGACGCCTGCCCAACGTCCAGGCTTCGGTTCGTCGCGATCGGAGCGGACGGAGCGATCAACGCGGCGAAGACCTCGACCGGTAGGGACGCGAGGGAGACGTTGCTGGCGGAGAGAGTGGCGGAGTCGTTGACCGCGAGGAGGAAGGTGTAGTTGTTCCCCCCGACGAGCGCGGAGGACGGGATCTGACAGGTGACGTTCGAGCCGGGACCTCCCCCGGACCCGGCGGGCGACGAGCACGGAGCGGTCGTGGAGGCCCCGACGCCGTTCTCCCGCACGAGCCATCGCCACGAATACGGGGCCGTTCCCGACCGAGGCAGCGTCGCGTTCACCGTCAGCGGCTGGTTGGCGTCGAGCGTGCTCACGCCGACCGTCGGCGCGGGGGGTGCGGCGAGGCGGCTCGCGACCTGGACGAAGACCGACGCGTTCGACGTGGAGCTGGCGTTCGCGCTGTCGCTGACCAGCAGCTCGAACGAGTAGTTGCCGAGGGGCGTCGAGGACGAGGGCGAGAAGGAACAGGTGACCACGGCCCCCGCGGCCCCGCCGGTGCCGCTCGGCTCGAGGCATTCCGGCCCGGTGGCGGGGAGGTAGCCGCCCCCACCCTCCGCGGCGTAGAACCACTGCCACGTGTACGGCGCTGCCCCGGTGGTCGGGAGCCGGGCCGTGATGTTCGATGACTGCCCGATGTCGACCCGGGGAGCGCTGACCTGAGGGGCGCCGGACGGCTGGAGGGACGAGTAGACCGACACCGTCGCGGAGAGCGGGGAGGTGAACGACTCGCTTCGATTCGCGGAGTCGTTGACCTGAAGCGCGAATGCGTAGTTTGTGCCCGGTGCGAGAGCCCCCGCCGGAACGACACAGAACTCCGAGCTCCCGGGGGTCCCGTTGGTCCCGTTGCCGGTTCCGCACGGAGCGATCTCGAGCGCGGAGCCGTTCGTCGACATCCACCATTGCCAGGAGAGCGGCGCGGTCCCGGCCGCCGGGAGGCTCCCCGCGACATCGAGGGGCTGGGAAACGTCGACCGATCGAACCGTCGTCGAAGGAGCGGAGGGGCGCGTGAGCGCGGGGGAGACCTGCACGGTCGTCGAGGGACGCGAGGTTTGCACGGCTCCCGCCTGATCGGTCGTTTGCAGGGTGAACTGGTACGTTCCCGAGGAGAGCGCGTTCGCGGGGAAGGCGCACGACTCGACCGCGCCGCCGGCTCCGTTGCCGGAAGCGCCCGAGCAGCTCGTGAGGGCGAAGGGGCCCCCGTTCGTCGAGGCCATCCACTGATAGAAGTAGGGCGAGGTTCCCGTCGTCGGCAAGGTCGCGTTCAGCCACAGCAGTTGATCCGCATCGATTCGCGTCGCCGAGGCGATCGGGACCGTCGACGGGGTGGGGGTCGAGCCCACGTTCACCGTGACGCTTGCGGAGGTGGCCGACTCGGCCCCGGCTCCCGAGCTGTCGCTGGTGTTCAGCCGGAACGAATAGCTCCCGGACGACGGCCACGAGGAGGCGGAGATGCTGCACGTCTCCGTGGCGCCGTACGACGCGCCGGAGCCACTGCTGGTGGAGCAGAGGGAGGCGGTCGAGTACGCTCCTCCGTTCAAGGAGACCTGCCACACCCAGGCGAGGGGCGCGGTCCCGCTCGAGGGGAGGATCGACGTCAGTTGGAGCGACTGGTTTTGGTCGACGAGCGTCGGCGTCGCTTGCGGCGTCGAGGAGGCGGTCAACGGGGCCGACAGCATGACCGAAGCGGTGGTCGTGGGATTGGCAAACACTCCGGCTCCATCTTGGACCGAGGTACAGTAGTAGTATGTTCCGGGGGTGTCGGAGACGGAGGACGTAATCGTCAACGTTGATCCGGTCCCGACCTCAGTGACCTCGCTGGAGCACAGGCCGGCGGACGTGCCGCCCGTCCACCACAAGATGGTGTACGGCGCGGTCCCCCCGTACGGGTTCGCCGTCAACGTGACCGCCTGCCCGGCGTCGAGCGAGAAAGAGTTCGGGCTCGGCGTGCCCGCGGTGAGTTGCGAGCGGACGAGCACCGAGGCGAAGAAGAGGGGGTAGGTCGGGTAGGGGAGGCCCGCTACCGTCGCGGTGGCCGGTGCCGTCCCCGAGACCGACTGGCTCCCGATCCAAGCGAGGGTCTGATTCGTGTTGAGCGACACAACCTGGGTCCCCGAGGTTTGTACGAAGCTAGAGTCGGCGCCGGCGAACGAATAAAGGACGTCTCCCGGGACGGTCGGGGTGTGGGTGCTCGAGAGCGACTGGTAGACGTTGGTGATGCTATAGGCGGTTTGGACCGCGCCATCGAGCGGACCGGACTCGCCGTTGAAGATCTCGACATTCTCGACGTCGACCGCGACGACGTTCGCTTCGAGAGCGAGCAGCGACCCCGAATTCGCAGTGATATGGATCGCATCGGAGGTAACGGAGGCGTTGACGAGCGCCCACAAGAGGGTGAAATTCATCGATATATCGGTCGGAGCGCTCGTGGTCACCGCGTGCCATGTGGAGCCAGCCGTGTCGGAGATCTCCGAGGCACTGAGGGCGATGGCGTTGGCGCTCTGGGCATACGTGGTGACCACGACGAAGATCAGGTCCCCGAGGCCGGTCCCCAAGTTCAATGTGAGCCAGTTCCCCGACTGGCACGTTGTAGACGCACCCCCGCATGTCCCAGAAGCGGTGTCTCGCACCTGAGAGACTCCGAAGCGGCCCCAGGGACCTCCGGGCGAGCGGGCCACCGTCGCCGAATGGCTCGGAGCCGGGGAAGAGGCCACTCCGCTCGTGGTCGAGGCAGGGAACGCCATCGCGGAGCCAAGGAGAGAAGCCACCAAGACCACGATCAACCCGGCCCGCATCGCTCGATGCATGAGGAGGGGACCGCGACCGCCCCGCTTAACCCTTTGTCCGCCCGTGACAACGGAAGACGGCGTCGCGCGGAGTAGGGCATCCGCCTTGCCCGCGGCACGGGGCCTGTAGGGGGCCTGTGGGTCGGGGGCCCTCACTCACCGGCGGGAGAATCGAAGGGAGGTACGATCGCGCCGGGGAACACCGTGACGGCCGGCGGGGCGGACTAGGTGGGCGACGCGCGCTCTCCCGGGCGACGGGGCGACATCCCGCCCCGGACCAGGGCGTAGTGTACGAACGCCCGATCTTTGCGCCATCCGAGCCGCTCGTAGAGCGCGCGCGCCGGGTTGGAGCGCGCCGTCTCGAGACCGATCCCCTCGGCGCGCCGTGCGTGCGTCGCGGCGCGCCGGAGGAGCCCCGCCCCGATCCCCCGTCGGCGGTACCGAGGGATCACGTAGAGATCGTTGAGCACCCACCAACGCCCGAGCCGGAGCGACGAGTAGGTCGGATACAGGAGCGCGAACCCGGCCGGAGCCCCGTCGACCCAAGCCACGTAGACGACAGCCTCCCCGCGGGCGAGGCGAGCTCGCAGGAAACGTCGGGCGTCGTGCGCGGGGCTCGCCCGTCGGTAAAACCTTCGGTATCCCTGGAACAGTGGGAGGAGGAGATCGACCTGGCGGACGGCGAGGCGACGGATCCGGAGCGGGTGCTGCCTCAGGTCCGGGATTCGACCGGACGGCGCGGCGGTGGATCGGCGACGCTGCGCGCCTCGTGATCGAGGAGCCATCGCTTTCGGGCGAGTCCCCCCCCGTAGAAGACGAGCGCGCCATCGAACCCCACCACTCGGTGGCACGGGATGACGAGGCTCACGGGATTGGCGGCGTTCGCTTGCCCGGCAGCGCGCGGAGCGCCCGGATGCCCGGCGCGCGCCGCCAGTTCGGTGTAAGTGATCGTCGCCCCCGGACGGACCCGGCGCAAGACCTTCCATGCCGTCCGCTGGAATGGGGTCCCCTCCGCCTGGACCGGGATCTCCCCCAACGCGGTGACCTGCCCGGCGAAGTACCGGCGCAGGGCTCGGTCGACCGTGGAGGCTCCCCGGGGGGCCCCGACCGCGGGTCGCTCGCGTTCCGGCGCCGGTGCGGGTCCGATGCGACCTTTCCACTGCGCAGCCATCATGCGACCCCGAAGGTCCAGCCGGTAGCAGAACCAGCCGATCGGAGTGGGAAAGCGATGCGCGCCGGCCGATCCGCTGTCGCCGTCGTCGTCGGGCGACGATTCAGGTCTCCTCCGCAACATCCCTCCCCCCGGGTCGACCGACCCACCCGCCGGCCGTCGTTCGACCGCGGAGCGAGGGGCCCGTCCGAAATAACGAGCGACGGGGCCGAGATCCGGCGTCGGTGGGAGGGGTCCCCGTGACCGTCCCGCTCCGTGTGGGGCCGGCGACGCGATACCGGTGGTGCCTCAACCGATCGTCTCGGAGCGGGAGATTGCTCCCGACATTCGTCCACTCGATCGGGCGCGAAATCGCTGCGCGGCCAGCGGTCCGGGGCGGGGAGTGGGGCGGGACGCCGACTTTCGGTCTTCGAGCGGGGAGGCATGGTCGAAGTGCGTCCGAGCCGACCCGAGGATCTTCCGGCGATCATGAGCATCTACCATCACTACGTGATCCCCACAGCCGCGATGGTCGACCTCGACCCGATCGACCCGGGAGATCGCGGGAGTGGAGCCGAGAGCACCACGGTCTCGGGCCGCATCGGCTGGGGGTGGCGATCGACGCGGCCGACCGCGTGGTGGGACGGGCGACGATGGGCCCGTTCCGACCTCGGGCCGGGTATGCCACCACCATCGGGTCGTCGGTCTACGTGCGCTTGGACCAACTCGGTCACGGCCCCGGGACGCGGCTCCACGCCACGCTCTTCGACTCCGCCCGGGCGGAAGCGATCGAACGGACCATGGCGGGGATCGCGCTCCCGAACCCCGCCTCGGAGAGCTTGCATCGGCGCTTCGGCTTCCGACGCATCGGCGTCTTCCGCCGGGTCGGCCGCAAGTTCGGTCGCTTCGGGGACGTGGCGTGGTTCGAGCGCGGGCGGGAGGCCGATCTATCGGCCGGCGGCACGGACCGCCGCCAGGGAGCGGACGGTCCACGCCTCGAGGCGGTCCCGTTGCTCGGGAGAGAGCCGGATCCCCGGGAGCCCCCAGTGCACCCCGACCGTGGCGCCGACCTCTAAATCGGGGAGCATCGCGGCATCGAATCGGAGGACTCGCTCGGTCTCCGGGCCGAGGTGGAGTCCGTTGGTCCCCCGCGCGAGCGCCGGACCACGGACGCGGATCGACTCCCCCTCGATCGATACGATCCGTCCCCAAGAGATTCGGCAGGCCTCCATGTTCGCGAGGTTCGTCGGAACGTGCCCGGTGACGTTGCCGACCCCGACGTAGGCGACATGGAACATGTGGGTGAGGATCGGGCGCTCGGGGGCGCGGGCCCGAAGGGAGTCGGCGAGCGAGCGGGGCATCCCCCGGGCCCGCAGCCGCTCGAGGAGGTCGAAGAACTCGGGGCGCCCGAGGGATCGGAGGCGGTCGTTGCCGATCCAGTACGCTTCCACGACCTCGGGATCGAACGGGTCGAGGTCGTGCGCGGCGCCGATCACCTCGAGGTACGGCATGAGCGCCTCGAACTCGGTGAGGGAACGACGGGCCGCGGGGTTCGAACGGCCGATGCGGACCGCCTCGATCAGCGCCGGTTCGGCGTCGGCCGGCCCGCAGTAGTGGAGCCGATTGGTGGCGAGACCGAACCGCGCGCAGAGCGCGACCCCATCGTCCATCTCAGCTGGCCCGCCCTCGCGCGCGGCCGACGATCTTCGCCCCTTCCCGCACGGCCCGGCGCACGGTCTCGGCGCCGAGGTAGAGGAGGGCG
>JAJZMW010000124.1 GCA_021848165.1 Thermoplasmata archaeon | reverse complement strand
CTCCCGCACGATGCCGACCTCGTCCCAGAGCCGGCGCCGGATCTCGTGGAGCGCCTTCGCGACCGGTCGCCGCGCATCGGGGGTCCCGATCGGCCATCGGATCGCGAGCGTGCGTTCGAGGGGGGCGAGACGGGCCCGATGCGGGTCCCGCATCTGCCGCGCGACCCGCTCTCCGAAGACGAGCCCCTCGAGGAGGGAGTTGCTGGCCAATCGGTTCGCTCCGTGGACCCCGGTGGCGGCAACCTCGCCGCAGGCGTACAGCCCCGCCATCGATGTACGCCCTTCGAGATCGGTGCGGACGCCGCCGATCGTGTAGTGGGCCATCGGAGCGACCGGGATCGGCTCGCGCGTCGGGTCGAGCCCGTGCGCGAGGAGGAACCGGCAGATGGTCGGGAACCGCCCGGCGAGTCGCTCGGGAGGAAGTCCCGTTGCGTCGAGAAAGACGTGATCGGAGTGGGTCCGACGAAGCTCGAGCAGGATCGACCGGCTGACGATATCCCGGGGAGCGAGCTCCGCCGCGGGGTCGTAGCGCGGGAGGAACCGGTCGCCGTGCACGTTGCGCACGAGCGCCCCTTCGCCGCGGAGCGCCTCCGTCATCAGGAACGGGGGCGCCCCGCGACGGGTGAAGATCGTGGGATGGAACTGGATGAACTCCATGTCGGCGAGCTCGGCCCCCGCCCGAAAGGCGATCGCGATCCCCTCCCCGGTGGTGATGGAGGGGTTCGAGCTGTTGAGATAGAGGCCCCCCGCCCCCCCGGTCGCGAGGAGCACCGGGCGCCGATCCAGCGCCTCCTCCCGCGACCCGTCCGGGGCCGACACCGTCGCCTCGAGCCCGGAAAGCGTCCCCGACGGCGCGAGGGAGCGGAGGATCGTTCGCTCCCGCACCTCGATCCCCGCCTCGATCGCCCGCGCTCGCAGGGTCGTTTCGATGGAGAGGCCGGTCGCATCGCCTCCGGCGTGCAGCACGCGGGCCCGCGAGTGGGCCGCCTCGCGACCGAGGGCCACCACGCCGTCCGTCGTGTCGAAGGCGACCCCGTACCGGACCAGGTCCGCGATGCGGCGCGGCGCGTCGTCGACGAGGATCTTCGCCGCGACCGGGTCGACGAGGCCCGCGCCGGCGCGGATGGTGTCGCGGAGATGCCGGCTCGGCGCGTCGCCGGGCCCGACGGCCGCGGCGATCCCTCCCTGCGCGTAGCGCGTGTTCGACTCCGAGAGACGTGACTTCGTGACGATCGTCGGGCGGAGCCCGAGCTCGGTGAGCCGCAGCCCCGCGTAGAGCCCCGCGATGCCGCTGCCGACGATCAGCGGGCGCCGGGCGAACGAGGGCATCGCTCGCGGACCGGGCCGGTCCCTATAGCGCCTCTTCTTAGCGGCGGGCGCCTCCCGAGAGGACGCCGATGCCCTCCTCGGTGCCGTTGACCGCGGTCGACCCCCCGCCCGCGGTCGAGATCGTCCCCGACCTCGCCCGGACGCAGGAGCTCGCGGAGCGGTATCGGACCGCATCGGTCGAGCGCGGCATCCGCGTCACCGAGCTCGCCGACCTGCGCTCCGCGTTCTGGAAGGAGCGGCTCCGATGGCCGATCGCCCCCGAACGCCAAGCGACGGTCGATCGGGGGGTCGACCTGCATCGGGCGCTGGGGGCCGTCGTCGGACCCGGGGTCGCGCTCGAGGTGCGCTTTCGTCGGGCCGGGATCGTAGGGCAGATCGATGCGCTCGGCGGCCCGGTGATCGAGCTCAAGACCGGGGGCCGTGGGATCGCCCCGGAGGAGTGGCGGAGTCACCGGCCCGACGCCCTCGTGCAGCTCGTCACGTACTGCGCGCTCGCGGACCGGGAGGAGGGATGGCTCGTGCGACGCGAGGCGCCCGAGAGCGGACCGGGCTCGCTCTCCGTCGCCGAGTTCCATATCCCCGACCTCGCGACGCGGCGCGCGGCGGCGGTCGCGCGGGCCGAACGGTTGCGCGAGGCGATCCGCACCGGCGACCCGTCAGCGCTCCCGGCGTGCCGCTGGTTCGACCGGGGGTGCGAGTTCCGCGCCGCGCAGGGGTGCACGTGCACCGGCACCGAGCCGGCGGATCCGCTCGAGATCCTCGACGGGTTACCGCCCCCCGCGCGCCGACCGGACGTCGAGGCGGAGTGGTCGCAGCGCTGGCGGGGGTATCGTGCGCCGGCGACGGTCGAGATCGACGCGATCCACGATCTCATCTATCCCCGGCGGGCTTACTTCGACCGGCTCGAACCGGAGGCAACGAGCCCCCCTCCGCCCCCGGGTCCCGCCGACGAGATGCGCGCGCGCCTGCGCGCCGCGATGGAGTCGGGCCCGATCGGAGACCTCGCGGTCCGGCTCCCGATGTCGGCCTGGGCGCCCGGCCCGATCGAGACCTGGCGCGGCGAGCCGTTCCTCCGACGCGTGCGCAATCAGTACACGCCGCCCGCCGCGGAGGAGCTCGCGCCGGCGGCCCCCCAGATCGCCTGGGAGCTCGGGTTCCGGTGCGCGGCGCTCGGCTCCCCGACCGCCCACCTCGTGCTGGGCTGGGGTCGCTGTCCTCCCGAGCGATCCCCCGTCTTCGTCTTCCGGTATCGGTTCCCGGATCTCGGCGCGATCGCTCGCCGATGGCGCGGGATCGCGCGGGCGCTCGCGGAGACGCGCGCGGACGGCCGCGCCGAACGCCTCCCCGCGTGCCCCGCCTGGTACGCGGCGAACTGCCCGCATCAACCGCGCTGCGGTTGCCCTTCCGACCGGGATTCCCGGTAGATGAGCGCCCGGGCGACGGGTCGGAAGCCGGCGCGTTCGTAGAGCGCGAGGGCCGGCGCGTTCGCTTCCGTTACCCAGAGCCGGACGCGGGGATATCCGAGAGCCGCCAGCGCGCGGAACCCCCAGCGGACGAGGTAGCGCCCGTATCCGTGCCGGCGATGCCGAGGCTCGACCATGACGTCCAGGTAGACCGCGAGCCGCGGGGTCTGCTCCCCGGTGAGGATCGCCGCCAGAAGCTCTCCCGAAGATCCGTCCACGAGCGCGGTGGAGGCCTCGTCCAGGAACCGTCCCATGCGCCCGGCGATCAGCTCGTCGAGCATCCGGCGGAACTCGGCGGCGTTCCGGCCGACCAGTTCGGCGTCCAGCGTGCCGGCGAACGCCCGCCAGTCGAGTTCGGCGAGGGCATCGCGCGGGATCGCCCGGATCGGGAAGTGACGGATGCCCAAAGGAACGTCCGTCACGGGCGCCTCGTCGTCCGGGCCGATCGCCCGCTCCATGGCCGCGCGCGAGAGGAGGTGGACGTGAGGTCGCTCGCCGAGCCGAGCCGAGAGCGCCGCCTCTTCGTCGGCGGAAAGGCCGGTGAATCCAAGGTCCAGCTCGTCGACCGAGCCCGGGGTCCCGGATCGGAACGCGTCGAGGAGCCGGACGACGCGGTCCCCGGCGTCCGTGCCCTCGGCGACGTGGACGTGGCCAAAGGCGGTGGAGCCCCGCACCGATCCGAAGGCGATCCCTCCTCCTCCCTCCTCCTCCGGGAGCCACCAGCCCAGCAGCCGCCCGGTTCTCAGGTCCTCCGTCGCTTCCTCGACCCAGCTGGCGGGGGGGGACTCGCCGCGCTCTCGGAGGGCGCGCCGGGCGCCCGCGACGAGCGCCTCGAGGAGATCGCGTCGGGCGTCTCGAGCCGGTTGGGGGGCGTTCATTCGGCGCTCAGCCCTCGGGTCGGCTAGCGCGCGGCCCCTTCTTTCTCGAGGAGCCGCGCGATATCGGGCGCGACCGAGACCTTCTGGGCCCCGTTGTGCAGCGTGTCGGTCGCGTAGATGTCGTCCGCGACCGCCTTGATCCGCTCGAAGGCGTCGCGCAGGAAGAGCCCGTGCGTGCACGCCGTGGTGATCGCCGCCGCGCCGTTCTGCCGGAGCAGGCGAGCGGCCTCGACGATCGTCCCCCCCGTCGAGATCACGTCGTCGAAGATCGTGACGTGCTTGCCCGTGAACGAGACGCCGAGCGCGTCCGGGAGGCGGAGCTCGACATGCTCGCTGTCGATCCGTTTCTTCTCGAGCGCGAACCACGGTCGCCCCAGGATCTCGGCGAGCCGCCGGACCCGATCCGCTCCTCCCTTGTCCGGGGAGACCAGCACGTCGACCGGTCGCTGGCGGAGCTGGCGGGCGAACGCCGGAATGGCGCTCGCCTCGAAGGAAGGCTTTCGGAAGTGTCCGAGGGTGAGCGGCGAGTGGAGGTCGACCGTGACGACCATGTCGGCGTCCAGCTCGACATGCCGGGCGAGCGCCCGCGAACTGATCGGCTCGCCGGGGAAGAACCGCCGGTCCTGGCGGGCGTATCCGAAGTACGGGACGACGACGAACGAGCGCCGAGCGCCGCCTTCGCGCACCGCATCCTGGAGCAGGAGGAGCTCGAGCAGATCCTCGTCGGTGCGCGTCGATTGAACGATCACCACATCCTCGTTCTGGAAGTTCCCGCCGACGCGGAGGTACAGCTCGCCGTCGGGGAATCGCTTGAGGAACGGCACGCCGAACGGAGCGTTCCCGAGCTCGCGGGAGATCCGTTCCGCGAGGTCGGTGGACGCCGAGCCACCGATGACGTGCATGCGATTCCTCGGCGGGCGACCCCGCCTAGCCCTAAAAAGGGTTCCCGCGCCGACGTGGCGAGGCCGCGCTCAGAGCTCGTCGTCGGGCGGGCGACGAGCGCCGTGGGACCTCGAGTCTCGGGGGTGGCGCGCGGCGCGTCGCACGGACGGTCGGGGCCTCCCCGAGCGAGCGCGGGGGGTCGAGCGCGCCGCTCGCGCGACGTGCGCGCGCCGGGGCGATCCTCGCCCCCGGTCCTCCTCCGCGTCGTCCTCCGTCGCCCGACGCCAGAACCAGCGACGTCGGCGCTCCTCGCTCCCCCGGGTCGAAGGCGCGCCGGAGCCCCGTCCCTCGTCCGCCTCCTCTTCGGCCTCCCGCGCCTGGACGGCCGCGCGTCGGGGATCGAGGGGCCGGAACGAGCTCCAGGCGTAGTGGAGAGCGAACGCCGCAAGGACGAACGCGACGACGCTGATCGCGAGGAACATCCAGGAGTTCAGGGGGACGCTCCCCGCGTGCCCTTCGAGGGCGAGACGCAGCGCCCCGAACCACGGGAGCATCCCGCGCGCGACCCCGACGATCCAGCCCGGTTCCACGAGCTGGCTCGTGCCGGCCGCCTGATCGGTGATGCCGGAGCAGGCGCTCGTGCATCCGCCGTCGACCAGGTTGTTGTCCCCCATCGTCACGTACCCGCCGTGCGCGCCGAGGGTCGCGGGCGAGATCGAGACGTTCACGGTCGCCGAACGCCACCCGATCCCCCGGAGGGTGAGAACGGCGCCGTCCGGGAGCCCGATCGGCCCGCACCCGGTCGCACTGGGCGCGACCCGGTAGACCGCGTTGGGGGCCGAGCCGCACGGCAATCCCTCGAGCGACGGGGCCGAGTAGGTCCCGTTCGGGTTGTAGTCGAGATACACGATCGCGCGGTGGATGATCGGGGTGACGGCGGCTCCGTTCGGCTCGTAGAGCAGCACGTCGCCGTACTCTCCGTAGGTCGCGTAGCCGGTCGTGAGCCCTCCCACGTACGTGACGATCGAAGAGTTGGCGATCCGCTGGCTGAGGACGAGGTCCCCGGTGTTGATCAGCCCGATCTGATCGCTGGAGCCGTGTTGCATGCTCGACGATTGGACGACGTAGACGGGGGGCCAATTGCCGGTCACCGCGACGAGCCCGGCCAGGGCGATGACGATCACGACCACGGCGACGATCGGCGCGAACCAGAACGAGTCGCGGAACCGCCAGTAGTGGGACCGGGGCCGGGCGGCGGCGATCCGGGCGCGCTCGAGCGCTTCCCGCTCGCTCGCCTCGTCGTCGTCCTCTTCGCCGGCGTCCCCCGGACGAGGACGCCAGCGTCGCAGGGGCGGGGGGGTCCCGCGGCGGGGCGATCGCGGAGGAAGGTGACGCGAGCGGGACCCGCCCCCTCGTCGTCGGGCGGGTCGCTCGTCCTCCTCCCCTTCCTCGTCCTCCTCCTCGGACTCCTCCTCCTCGTCCGACTCGTCGTCGTCCTCCTCCGCGTCGTCGTCGTCGGCGACGAGTTCCCCGTCGTCGGCCTCTTCCTCGCGCCCGCGGCGATGACGAGCCACGAGAGGTTCTTCCGGTCGAGCGGGCCTTAACCCTTCGTTTCGAGCGGCACCGCAGGGGGTCGGGCCCCCGCGCCGGTCGGAGGGGGGCGGACTGAGAGCGTATGAGGGGGTGCGTCCTCGTCCGAGGGATGCGGTCGATCGACGTTTCGATGCCCCTGCACATCGGAATGGCGGCGTTTCCCGGGGATCCGGCGTTCGAGAGCTCACCGTTCCGGTCGATCGCGCGTGGGGACGGCTACAACGTCTCCCGCATCGCGTTGGGAACGCACGCGGGGACCCACGTCGATCCCCCCCTCCATTTCCTTCCCGGCGGCGCATCGATCGACGAGGTCGACCTGGCCCGGCTCAACGGCCCCTGTCGGGTGGTGCGGATCGCGGACCGGTGTGCGGCGATCGGCCCGGCCGAAGTGGCCCGGATCCCCCGGGGCACGACGCGCGTCCTGTTCCGGACCCGGAACTCGGCACGGTGGGAGGCGTCGGGGGAGTTCTTCCCCGACTACGTCGCGGTCCGCCCGAGCGGGGCCGCGGCGCTCGTGGCCCGCGGGGTCCGCCTGGTCGGGGTCGACTCTCTCTCGGTCGAGAACGACCCGAGCGGGGCGTTCCCCGTCCACCACGAACTGCTCGGCCACGATGTGCTCATCGTCGAGGGGCTCCTCCTCGCGAAGGCGCCCCCCGGCGCCTACGACATGCGCTGCCTTCCGCTGCGTCTTCGCGGGGGCGATGGGGGTCCTGCGCGCGTCGTCCTGACCCCGCGTCGCCCCGTCAGGCCCGGTCGTCGGGCGGCAGGAGGTCGGGGATCCCGTCGTCGATCGGGTAGACCGCCCCGCACCCCCGGCAGGTGAGCGTTCCCCGCACGATCTCGTCCCCCTCCGTTTGGCCGGCGGCGAGCGTCAGCTCCCGGCGACAGACCGGGCAGCAGAGGATCTCGAGCAGGTCGGCCCTCACTTGCCGACGCCCTCCACGATCCCGTAGCCGATCAGGCGCCACGCGTTGATGCGGCGCGAGATGGCGACCCGGCTGTCGGGAAAGACCGTGACGGCGCGCCCCAGAGAGAGCTCGACCTCGTCGCCGCGGGCGCTCGTGACCTTGCCGGGGGCGATCGTCGTCCCGACGGTGAGGGCCAGCGTCTCGTTCGATCGGATCTTCTCGACCTTGATCTCCCGCTGCGCCCCGAGG
Organism: Thermoplasmata archaeon; assembly: GCA_021848165.1. Lineage (GTDB taxonomy): Archaea > Thermoplasmatota > Thermoplasmata > Lutacidiplasmatales > UBA184 > Lutacidiplasma. Next base: position 7,493 of record JAJZMW010000124.1, on the reverse strand, counting down.
ACGCGATCGAGCAAGGTCGCTCGCAAGCGGATCTTCTGACTCACCGGCGGGAGCGTTCCGGGGGTCCCGATGAGCCGGCCGGTCAGGCCGTCCCCCTTGGTAAGGGAGGGATCGAGCGAGGTGCCCACGGCCGCGAGGCCCCCGGGGCGGAGCTCGTCCCACTCCTGGCCCCCCGCGAGGATCGTGGTGATCTTCGTGCGGATCGACTCGACGGTGCCGCCGGTCGGAGCCGCGTAGCCGGGCCGGATCTCGATCTCCTCCCCCACCTTGAGGTGCCCTTGGAGGAGGGAGCCTCCGAGCACACCGCCGCGCAGCCCGGCCGGGCGGGTCCCGGGGCGATTGATGTCGAACGACCGCGCGACGTACATGAGCGGCGGCTTCGCCGGGTCCCGCGCGGGCGTCGGGATCGTCTCCTCGATCGCTCCGATGAGCGCGTCGATGTTCACTTTGTGATTGGCGCTGATCGGGATCACGGGCGCGGTCGCGACCGGGGAGCCGGTGAGGAACTCGCGGATCTGCTGATAGTTCTCCATCGCCTTCTCGCTCGAGAGGAGGTCGATCTTGTTCTGGACGACCACGACCTTGTGCACTCCGATGATATCGAGCGCGTAGAGGTGCTCCCGCGTTTGGGGCTGGGGGACCGGCTCGTTCGCGGCCACCAGGAGGAGCGCCCCGTCCATCAACGCGGCGCCCGACAGCATGGTCGCCATGAGCGTCTCGTGCCCCGGGGCATCGACGAAGGAGACCGCGCGCAGGAACTTCGCCTCGCCCCCGCACCCGGGGCAGGTCGGAGTGACGGAGAACCCGCTCGGCGGCGGGCAGGCGTCGCACCGATAGAACGCGGCGTCGGCGTAGCCGAGCTTGATCGAGATCCCGCGCTTGAGCTCTTCCGAGTGGCGATCGGTCCACTCTCCGGTGAGCGCTTGGGTCAGCGTTGTCTTCCCGTGATCGACGTGGCCGACCAGGCCGATGTTGACCTCGGGTTGTTTCGGAACTTTCATGAGGCGCTCGCGCCCAACAGCTCCGCGAGCGGCTTCGAGCCTTTCTGCTCGACGACCAGGTTGATCTGCACCGTGTCTTCGCTGATCGTGTTTCCGCGGAACGTACGGCGCTTGCGCATCCCCAGGCGAGGAGCCGCGAAGCCGAAGCCGTCACCGACGTAGAGGCGCACCTGCCGAGCTCCCGGCACGTCGGGCCGGAGCGGGAAGCCGCTGCGATCGGTCCCCCCGGTCAACCGGAACGTGTATCCCGGAGCGCCGATCAGCTCCCCACCGACCGTCTCCCCGATCCTCTTGCCCAGGAAGCCGGCCGACTGGGGGTCGGCGACCGTCCGGGCGTAGGAGGTCGCGGCTTCGGAGATGACGAGCTTGTACTCCACCATCGAAGGACCTGTTCGGCCCGCGCGCCAGTTGGACCCGCTTTAAATAGCTTGCCAACGAAAGCCGCCGTCCACCGTCTCACGGCGTCCGAGGGAGGATGGTCGCGGCGCCCCCCCGGAGGGCGGGAACGGCCCCGGCCGGGCCCGGCAGGATCGAGAACGCGCTGCTCGGGCAGGTTCCTGCCCCGGTCGAGCTGGCGACAACGCCCGAGGTGACGGCGTCGATCTGGGCGGTGAAGATGGTGCCGGGCTGGCCCCCGCTCCCGGGCGCGCAATCGGTGTAGGTCACGTTCCAGGTCGGATCCGCGACCAAGCGCGACCAGTAGACCGCCCACCCCCGCGTCGCCCCGGGGTACTGGGCGAGGAACGCCGCCCCTCCGGAGGCGTTCGCGACCGCCACCGCCCCCGAGGAGTCGAGGAACGTCGGCGCGTTCGACAGCGACTGATAGCCGACCGCCGCGAGCGCGCAGACCCCCCCGCTCGCGGTGAAGAGCACCTGCGCGGTCGAGTTCACGACGACCGCGACCAGGAGCGGGAAGGAGATCCCCACCAGGGTGGCCCCGGAGTACACGAAGAACCATGCCGCGGCGCTCCCCGGCCCGGCGGTCGCCGGCGTCGCGGGAAGGTAGATCGAGCCCGCCGTCCCCGCCGCCGTGACGTTGCAGCCGGCGGCGGTCAAGTTGGAGAGGAGCGGAGCGAGATCGAAGCGATCGGGGCTGGCGAGCGCGACCCCGCTGCCGACCAGCGGGCTCCACGGACCCCCCGGGAACCCCGAGGCGGCGGCCGACGAGGCCCGCTGCGCGGTTTGGAACGTCGGGTCGGCCGGGGTGGCGCCGCCGGTGCTCGCGGGGGAGGAGAAGGCGCCCGTGACGAACAGCGTGGCGACGATCACCACGACGACCGCGCCGACCGCGGCGACGACCGCCCACCCGCGCCCGCGGGGCCGCCGCGGTGGCGGGGCCACCGCTCGATCGAGGAACTCGGGGAGACCGGACGGTGCCGAAGGGGGCCCTCCCGGGGCCGGGGGTGCGACGCCCATACCTCGACGACTCCGACGCAAGATAATGAGCCCTCCGTGGCCTGCGGTTTTTTCGCCTCGGGAGGCTACCGGGGGTCGATCCGCGCCCCGCGCGGACGCTCGGACCCGACGATGCTTCCCGATCTGCTCGAACCGTCCGCCGCGATCCTGGGAGGCGGGATCCTCGTGGCCGGAGGGTGGGACCTCGCTCGACGGGAGGTGCCGGGACCGCTCTGGCTCGGGCTGGCGGCCGTCGCGGTCGCGCTCGGGTACGTCGGCCTCCCGCCGGGCTCCCCGGCGACCGCTTGGATCCTCTGGACGCTCGTCGCGGGGGTCGCGGTCGAGCATTTGGTCGATTGGGAAGGACCGATCGGAGCGCGATGGGCGCGGGCCCCCCTCGTCCTCGACCTCGCGATCTACATCGGCAGCGTCTCGGTCGTCCTCGGGCTCCTCGCGATCTACGGCTGGGGATCTCCGGAGGTGCCGGTCGCGGCGGTCGCCGTCCTCGGGGTCGTGGTGCTGGCGCGGCTCCTCTTCGAAGCGCGGATCCTCGGGGGAGGGGCCGACGCGAAGGCGCTGATCGTGATCGGGCTCCTGGTGCCGTTCTTCCCCACGACCTGGCTCCCGATCGACCCCCGGGCGCTCGCCCCCCTCTCCGCGATCCCGTTCGCCATCACCGCCCTCACGAACGCCGCGCTGGGCGCGATCGCTGTTCCGGTGGGCCTCGCCGTCTGGAACGCCGTCCGCGGGGAGTGGGCGGGGACGCGGTCGTTCGCGACGTACACCCTCGCCGTTCGCCACCTCCCCGACCGATTCGTCTGGGCCGAGGAGGTACCGGACGGAGCGCGGTACGACCCGGACGGCGCGGAGAGCGCCGCCGAAGACCGAGCGATGCGAGAGCAACTTCGCCGCGAGCTGGAGGCGCGCGGCGTGGCCCGCGTCCGGGTCAGCCCGCAGATCCCGATGGTCGCTCTCCTGGCCCTCGGCGTGCTGCTCGGGTTGGCCGCCGGGAACCTGCTGTTCGATCTCGCCGCGGCGCTGTAGGTGGAAATCCCTCCGGGCGGGAACAACCTTTTGGGGGCCTCCCGGCTCGCCATCGAGGGAACGTCCATGGCCCCCCGCAAGAAGCAGGCGCCGATCCGGGTGCTGATCGCCAAGCCGGGCCTCGACGGGCACGACCGCGGCGCGAAGGTCGTGGCGCGGGCGCTCCGGGACGCGGGAATGGAGGTCATCTACGCCGGGCTCCGGCAGACGCCCGAAGCGATCGTTCGCGCGGCGATGGAAGAGGACGTCGATCTGATCGGCGTGTCGATCCTGTCGGGGGCGCATATGGCGCTCGTTCCTCGGATCCTCACGCTCCTGCGAGAGGAGCGCGGGGGCCGGATCCCCGTCTTTTTGGGCGGGATCATCCCCGACGAGGACGCTCGTCGCCTGCGCAAGCTCGGCGTGCGGGAGATCTTCGGCCCGGGCGCGTCGCTCGAGGAGATCGTGACGTCCGCCCGGCGGCTCGCCGGCCGCGCCTCATGAGTCCGGCGCCTCGCCTTCCCCCGGCGGCCCGGGCGCTGCGGGCGGGGGACCGTCGCGTCCTCGCCCGCCTGATCACCGAGACCGAGAACGACCTTCCCCGCGCCCGGGCGGTGTTGCGCGCGATCTACCCGTTGACGGGGCGCGCGCGGATCGTCGGCCTGACCGGTCCCCTCGGCGTGGGGAAGTCGTCCCTCATCAACGCGCTGCTCCTCCACCTCCGGCAGCGGGGGCGACGCGTGGCGGTGGTCGCCGTCGATCCCTCGAGCCCCTTCTCCGGCGGCTCCGTCCTCGGGGATCGGATCCGGTTCGACACCGCGTCCGAGGACCCGCACGTCTACGTCCGTTCGATGGCCAGCCGCGGTCACACCGGCGGCCTCGCGCGGACGACGCGCGAGGTGGTCCGGTTGCTCGAGGCGGCCGGCTTCGACCTCGTGCTGGTCGAGACCGTCGGGAGCGGCCAGGTCGACGTCGAGGTCCGCGAGATCGCGACGACGAGCGTCGTCGTGCTCGTTCCGCATCTGGGCGACGAGGTACAAACGCTCAAGGCGGGGCTCTTCGAGATCGCCGACGTCTTTTGCGTGAACAAGGCCGACCTGCCCGGGGCCGATCGCGCGCGGCGGGACCTCTCCGAGCTCGCGGCGCTCGGCGCCCCGGCGTCCGGCTGGCGCCCCCCCGTCGTCGCGACCTCGACCTCGGACGGGACCGGGATCCCGGAGCTGTGGGAAGCGATCGAGGCCCACGAGCGTTACCTCGACGAGAGCGGCCGCCGTCTCGCCGAGGAGCGACGCCGTTTGACGAACGAGGTCGTCACGCTCGCCGAAGAGCGGTTCCGCACCCATCTCGCCCGCGATCGCTCCCTGGCCCGGCGGATCGCGCCGGTCCTCGCTCGTCGCATCGACCCCGAGACGGCCGCACGACGCTGGTGGGCCGAGATCCAACGCCGTCGGTAGCCGCGATGGTCGAACCCTCGCTGGGAGCGCTCGTCGCGGTGAGCGTCGGCGTGGGATTCCTCGCCTACTTTTTCCTCGGGAGCTTCCTGACCGGCGCCGGCTACGAACCGACCGGGGCCTCGACCGCCGCGACGATGCTCGCGCTCCCGGACGTGGGTCCCGAGGACACCGTGCTCGATCTTGTAGCCGGGACCGGCGCTCTCGTGGTCCGGGCCGTCCGCGACCGCGGCGCCCGCGCGATCGCGGTCGAGAACGAACCGATCCGCCTCTTCGTGCTCCGGTGGCGTCGGCGCCGGCTCCCGGACCCCGGTCGGCTGGAGGTCCGCCGGGCGAACCTCTTCGCGACGGAGCTGCGAGGCCCGCGGGTGATCTTCGCGTTCCTCTGGCCGACGTCGATGGAGCGACTGCGGCCGAAGCTCGAGCGGGAGCTCTCCCCCGGCACGTGGGTCGTCAGCCACGCGCATGAGGTTCCAGGCTGGATCCCGACCCGGCGGCAAGGGGAGGTGTACGCCTATCGGTGGCCCGAGTGCCGGGAGCGGCCCGGCGGGCTCAGAGCGGATGGTAGAGGAACCAGAACGTTCCCATGACCGCGAAGACGAGCAGGATGATGATCCCGCCCACGATCCAACCGAGGTAGGGGTTCGTGCGGTCCCAAGGCGTGCCGGCGGCCATCGACCGGGCGAGCCCGACGCGGTTTATCCCGATTCGACTCGTACGGGGATCTCCCCGCTACGGAAGGATCCCGGCGCCGAGGTAGCCATAGAATCCGAGGACCGCGACCACGGCGGCGATCAGGATCCCCCCGGCGAAGACCCCGATCAGGAACGATCGCGGGATCGCGCTCGAGGGCGTCGTCGGGCCGCTCACGACCCGGCCGACCGAGCCGGGGTTCATCTAGAGTCGGTTCGTTCGCCGCCGGCCCTACTGGGGGCGGGCGGGGGATGGGGCGGAGTTTTTCCCGGCGGCCGAATCCTTCTGCGGCGGGGCCGGAGCCTCCCCGGGGGTGGGGGTCACCGCCGCGTCGGTGGCCGGGCTCTCCTTCGCCCCGGCTTCGGGCGCGGGCGTCACGTACTCCTCCACGAATCGGATCGACTTCGGCTTGATCTGGGTCCGCACGCGGTCGACCACGCGCGGCTTCTCGGTGAACCACGCGGGGTCGAACTTCGCCCGGTCCGGGACCTTGATGGTGACGACGTGGTCGCGGATCTCGATGTGGAACTCGGTCGATCGACCGTACTCGATCTCGAGGAGGGCCCGCACTTGCTCGGTCGGCTCGACGATCCGCGCGTGCGCCAGGAACTTGGCCCGGACCTTCCGACCCGCGAACGGAGGGTTGAAATCGACCCGGACCCGCGCCTGGGTGAGCGTCACGACCCGGCCCTCGCGGCCGCGGATCGTCAGCACCGTCCCGACGTCGAGGTGGGCATCCTGCCGGCGCATCTCGGGGAGACGCTCGATCTCGTGCATGGAGAACAGCTCGATCAGCTTCGGGTCGCGCTCTCCGAAGGCGTCGGCCGGCGCGAACTCCTTCTCGATCTCCGTGCCCAGCGCCGCTCCGACGAGCGATTTCTCGATGCCGGCGGGGAAGAAGCCGCCCCCGACCAGGTGCGGACGGGCCCCGAACTTGCGGCCGGCCGGGATCTGTCCGAGGGCCGTCTGAGCGACCTCCTCGCGCGAGGTCCCGATGAGCTCCGGACCGTTGGCGCCCTCGGCCCACAGCTCGAAGTCGAGCGAGACCAGCTCGCCATCGGCGATCGGACCGTTCGAGGAGGGGGACGGGTGGGTCGTCATCGCGGCGCCGAGGTCGGGTGCGGTTTAAGGTTTGCCGGACGGTGGCGGAGCGGGGGGGGAGGAGGGAAGGCCCCGCCGCCCGCTCCAACCGTAGCGACGGAGCCCCCGCGCCGCCCCCAGCAGGGTCGCCCACCGCCGCAGGATCTCGAAGGCGCGATACCGCATGCCAGGGTAGCGGCGATCCCAGGCGAGCCCCTGCATCGTCAGGCCGAGAGCGAGGAGGCCGAGCCCGGCCAGCCCGACCCCGGCGAGGAGCGCGCCGGCCAGCCGTCCTCCGGGAAAAAGGCTCACGATCCCCCCGATCCCCGCGATCACCGGGAGCAGGACGTACGGCGCGAGGCGGCCGCCACTCGCCTCGTACGTCGATCCGGTGCGCCGCCACACCACAAAGCCTCCGAGCGCGTAGCGGCTCTGCTTCGCGAGGATCTTCGCGGTGGTGAGATCCGAGAAGTCGTGCACGACCGACGCCTCCGCCACGTAGAGCCCCTTCCACCCGGCCGCCACGACGCGTCGGGCGTACTCCTGATCCTCGCTCGAAGCGCGCGGGTAGAGCGTCGTGTCGAGGGGGCCGACGCGATCGAAGACCTCCGCACGCCAGGCGGAGTTCCCCATCGGCAACGAGGTCGGTCGACGTCGGGCGACCTCGTCGTAGAACCGGCGCAGATAGGCATCGTAGTAGCGAACGCCCGCGCCTCGCACGGTCCCGGCCGCGGCCGGTGTCGGACCCCCGGTGAACCCGACCGTGGGGTCGGCGAACGGGCGCGTCAAGGCGTCCAGCCACCCGGGCGGGGCGACCTCGTCCGCGTCCAGGAAGGCGACGAACTCGGAG
>JAJZMW010000063.1 GCA_021848165.1 Thermoplasmata archaeon | reverse complement strand
GTCGGGACCGAAGCGCTCGGGCTCGCCGGTGACGGCGTTGAGGAGGACCCGACCGCGCGGTCCCTCGCAGTACCAGACCGGGAGGAAGATCAGCGCGGCCGGCCCCACCCGGAGGTCGTCCGGCCCGGGGGAGATCCGTCGGGTCTCGACGACCACCGTGCCCCCGTGCTGCTCGGTGTGGTCGACGCGGATCGTATGGTGCGCCCGGATCCATTCGATGGCGATCGCGAGAGCCTCCGCCGCGTCGATCGCCGGATCGAGCCGGGCGAGGGGCACGTCGGGCGGCTCGCCGAGGGCGAAGGAGTTCGCCTCCCACGCCTCGGCCCGACGACGGAGCGCGTGCACGGCGACCAGATGCTCGCTCGTCCGCCGGCTTCCGTCGTGCGGCGCCGGGGTCCGGACGCGATACGGGGCCACGAAGTACGGCACGTACCGGAGGGAGGTGCGGAGCGTGGGATCCCGGACGATCCGCTCCGCCTCCTCCCGGTCGATGCGGGGCTGGACGTAGCGGTCCCCCTGAGGGACCACCACCGTCGGCGGCTCGAGCGGAGGCTCCGACCCGGCGGCGCCCGGCCCGGCTCCCTCGATCCCTCCGAGGAGCAGCTCGTCCAGCGCGGCCGCGAACGAGGTCGGGTCGAGGACCTCGATCGATCGTTCCGCGGCGAGGCTTCGGGCGACCGACCCGGGCTCGGAGGGGTAGACGATCGCCCGGTGGATCGCGTCCGGCGGGAACGCATCCTCGACGTCGTGCGGGGTGCGGACGCTCGCGAGGATCACGACGACCCGGTGGTCGCGGCCCCGGGTCGCGACCAGCCCTTCGGGCCGCTCCTGGACCGTGTACTCCGCCGCCTCGAACAGCCGCCGCAGGCGGCGGGCCCTCTCGTCGGCGGCCACGCGTCGACCATGGCCCGGGCGGTTATCTCGGTATGGCCCCAGCGGTCCCGGAGGTTGCCCGTCCGGCGAGAGTCTATATATCGCGACCCGCCCGTGAACGGATGCCGATGGTGGAGAGCCTTCACCTCAAGGTCGCCGAAGTCGCCCAGCAGGACGTGGGGCTCGGGACCGCCCGCCTCGACGAGCGGACGCGCCAGCGCCTCAAGGTCGGGATCGGGGACGTCGTCGAGATCCGCGGGCGCAAGAGCACGCCCGCGATCGTCGTCCGGGCGGTCGCGGAGGACGAGGGGAAGGGGCTCATCCGCCTCGAGGCGATCCTGCGCCGCAACGCCGGCGTCAGCATCGGCGACCGCGTGCAGGTGACCCGGGTCGACTGCCCGAACGCCGACGCGATCACGATCGCGCCGATCTACGCGGGGTCGGCCCGGATGGACCTCGGCCCCGGGCTCGAGAGCTTCGTTCAGAAGGCGCTCTCCCGGCGGCCGTTCGTCCGCGGGGACGTCTTCGTGATCCCCGGGGTCTTCCTGATGGGCGGCTCGCTCCCGTTCATGGTCGTCAGCACGCAACCGAAGGGGATCGTGCAGGTCTCCTCGACGACGCTGATCACCATCAAGGAGGAGACGGTCAGCGAGTCGGAGATCGCCGCCCCGCGCGTCTCCTACGAGGACATCGGAGGGCTCCGCGAGAAGCTGGGCCGCGTCCGCGAGATGATCGAGCTCCCGCTCAAGCATCCCGAGCTGTTCGACCGCCTCGCGATCTCCCCGCCGAAGGGGGTGCTCCTCTACGGACCGCCCGGGACCGGCAAGACGCTCATCGCGAAGGCCGTCGCGAACGAAGCGGGGGCGCATTTCATCGGCATCCAGGGCCCCGAGATCATCTCGAAGTACTACGGCGAGAGCGAGAAGGAGCTCCGCGAGAAGTTCGAGGAGGCCGAGAAGAACGCCCCGAGCGTGATCTTCATCGACGAGCTCGACTCGATCGCCCCCCGGCGCGACGAGGTCGTCGGCGAGGTCGAGCGCCGGGTCGTCGCCCAGCTCCTGACGCTGATGGACGGCCTCTCCGGGCGCGGGAACGTCATCGTCATCGCGGCGACGAACCGGGAGGAGGCGATCGACCCGGCGCTGCGCCGGCCGGGCCGCTTCGACCGGGAGATCGAGATCGGCGTGCCGACCGTGGCCGGGCGCCTCGAGATCCTCCAGATCCACACGCGCGGGATGCCGATCGAGGGGAGCGAACGGGAGCGGGAGCGCATCCTGCGCGAGCTCGCCGCGCTCAGCCACGGGTTCGTCGGCGCCGACCTCGCCGCCCTCGGACGGGAAGCGGCGATGCGAGCGCTGCGCCGCTATCTTCCCGAGATCGATTTCGACAAGCCGATCCCGCTGACGTTGCTCGAGCGGATGAAGGTCACCGATCGGGACTTCAAGGAGGCGCTCAAGCAGATCGAGCCGTCGAGCCTGCGGGACGTCGCCGTCGAGGTCCCCACCACCCGCTGGGAGGAGGTCGGGGGCGTCGAACGGGTCCGCCGCATCCTCGTCGAGTCGGTCGAGCTTCCGTTCCGCAACCCGGAGACGTACCGCCAGATGGGGATCGACCCGCCGCGCGGGATCCTCCTCTACGGGCCCCCGGGGGTCGGCAAGACCCTGCTCGCGAAGGCCGTCGCCACCGAGAGCCAGGCGAACTTCATCAGCGTGAAGGGACCCGAAGTGATGAGCAAGTGGGTCGGCGAGAGCGAGAAGGCGATCCGGATGATCTTCAAGAAGGCCCGCCAGGCCTCCCCGTCGATCGTCTTCATCGACGAGATCGACGCGATCGCCCCCCGGCGGGGCCTCCAGAACTCCAGCGGGGTCACCGAGCGGATCGTCAACCAGCTCCTGACCTCGATCGACGGGCTCGAGTCGCTCGAGCGGGTCCTCGTGATCGCGGCGACGAACCGCCCGGACATCCTGGACGAGGCGCTGCTGCGGAACGGGCGCTTCGACCACTGGCTCTACGTCGAGCCGCCGAACGCCGCCGGGCGGCTCGAGGTCCTCAAGGTCCACACGCGCCTGATGCCGCTGACCGAGGACGTGCAGCTCGCCGAGATCGCGGCGCGGACCGACGGGCTGGTCGGGAGCGACCTCGCCGCCCTGTGCCGGGAGGCGGGGATGAACGCGATCCGGGAGAACCCGAAGGCGACCAAGGTCACGATGGCGCACTTCGAAGCGGCGATGCGGACCGTCCACTCCTCGTGCGATGCGGAGTCGCTCAAGTTCTACGAAGAGTTCCAAAAGCATGGCCTCCGCGAGCGCGTCGGCCGCCGGCGCGAAGAGCCAATGACCGCCATCTACCGGTAGGAACGCCGCCGGGCGGCTCCCCGCCTCCCGCCGACGACGGTTCTTTTGCGAGTAAGCTATAAGTAGGGGACCCAAGTTCGCGCGCCGAGTTTCCCCTATCGGGAAGCTCGCGAAGGAGACGTGAAGTCGTTGCGTTACGCCGTTCCGAAGGCCGCCGTATGGACCTTGGTGCTGGTCGTCCTCTTGGCCAGCCTGGTCCCCCTTGCCAGCGCGTCGAGCTCGACCTATACCCTCTACGGGTACGCCTACCAGCCGGGGATCGGGACCCCCGTGCCGGCGGGCGTGACGGTCCAGCTCACGAACGCGGCGACCGGACAGACGTACACGACGGCGACCGTCGCCGGCGGCCAGTTCGTCTTTGGGAGCGGCTCGAACGCCCCCGGACTCGCTCCGGGCAGCTGGGGCGTATCGATCCCGGTCCAGACGAACGTCACGCTCGCCGGATGCGGCCCGTACAACTGCGCCATCCTCCCGGCCACCACGGCCCCCCAGTTCCTCTACCAGACGAGCGGGAACCTCACCAGCAACGGCGCGAGCGGGTTCGTGACCGTCCGCAACGTCGAGGTCCTCCAGTACAACGCCACGCTCAGCGGCTCGGTGACCTACCAGGGAGCCCCCGCGATCGGCGCGACGGTCCAGCTGCTGGACCCGGTCCGCAACTCGGTGGTCCTCGCGAGCAACGTCACCCGCGCGAGCGGCTCGTACTCGCTCCCCGTGCCGGCCGGGACCTGGACGCTGAAGACGACCCTCCCCGGGCCGACGGTCCGCTACAACACCACCCGGGTGACGATCGCACCGTTCGCCTCGGTCGTCCACAATGTGGTGGTCCAGAACCTCCTCCTCCAAGGGTCCCTGAGCGTGGGGACCGCCGGGACGGCCCCGAACGCCCCCGGGAACGTCACGATCTACGACCCGGCGAACGGGTACATCTACACGGGGTCGCTGACGCCGAGCGGATACTACACCTTCGGGACGTACAAGAACTTCACGAACTTCGGGACCCAGCCGCTGGACGTCTTCCTCTCCACGAGCGGGACGACGACGGCCTACTTCGGGGTCAACATCACGAACGGGAACCCGATCACGCGCAACGTCCTTACGACGGCGCTCTCGACGGCGCAGAAGGCGGTCTATAGCACCGTTCTCAACTTCTCGGGGTTCAACGTCGCCTCCGGGACCGGCTCCCTGCAGGTCTACACCAACGCGACCCTCGGGAACAACACGGTCCTCTCCTACCTTCCGAACGCGACCGTCGGGCAGCTCTGGAGCCAGCTGGGCCTGGACTTCGCCCACGGGGTCAGCCTGCCGAGCGCCGCGTTCGCGAGCGCCGTGAGCTGGCTGAACTCGACCGGGGCGTTCTTCCCCGCGGCCCAGGCCGGCACGGCGATCAACGGCACCGCGTTCACCCCGTCGTCGTTCGTCGCAGGCAGCTCGCAGCCGCTCTACCGCTTCGCCGCGAGCTCCGCGTGCGCGACCCGGAGCTGCGGACCGACCTCCTCGGCGTCGCTCAACCTGAGCTACGCCCAGTCGTTCTCGCTGAGCGGCTCGGTGGTGGCGAAGAGCCCGACGTACACGATCTCGTTCAACGTCCTGCACCCGAACTCGCACGGGCTCTACACCTACCAGGTCGTGCTCCCGTCGGGCTACGTGCTGCAGGCCGGTACGACCGCCCCCGCCGGGACCTCCCTCGCCGCGACCGGGCCGGGCGGGACCTGGACAAGCTTCCTGCTGACGAGCTACCCGAGCCTTGCGACGTACTCCGCGGTCTCGCTGCCGATCCTGCGGGCGGGCACGGTCACCCCGATCGTGAACATCACCGGGTCGAACTTCGGCTTCGCGCAGAGCGCGAACGTGCTCAACGGGAGCCGCGCGGGCTACGCGGTCGTGGTCGGCGTGGGCACGAGCGTCACCTTCTCCGCGCAGAACTCGATCTTCCCCGCGGGAACGAACGCGACGACGTTCCGCTGGAACTTCGGGAACGGCAACTCCTCCGGCGCGATCACGAGCACCGTCACGAGCTACACCTACCAAAGCGCGACGCCGACGACGCCCGACCACGGATCGCTCACGGTCCAGAGCTCCGGCGGCACCAGCGCGACGACCAACTTCACCGTCTGGGTGGCGCCGAGCGGCCACACCCAGGCGAACCTCTCCTACAACGTCACGGGGAGCAAGGTCCGCTCGGCGGACGGGGTCCCGTACCTGTTCCTGAACTGGAGCGAAGGGGTCACGTTCAACGCGACCGCCTCGAGCGGGAACGTCTCGGAGCCCGCGTTCCCCGGCGTTCTGACGGTCGCCCTGTTCTCCGTCCAGTCGAACGGCTACTCGCGCACCCAGAACAACTCGGTCAGCCAAGGAACGTCGTTCGACGCGCCGTTCACCACCTCCTTCCTCGGCAACGGCGTCTACCACAACGGGACGATCATCAACGGCGTCGCGATCCCGAACTTCCTCGGTTGGCGCTACTTCGTGAACCTGAGCGTCTGGAGCGGCGCGGGCGGCTACGGCCACGTCTCGCTGGTCGTCCTCGTCAACGACACCCAGAAGCCGGTCTCCGCGTTCAACCTGCTCAACGCGCAGGGCCGCTACATCTCGGGCCGGAGCATCATCGAGGGAGCGAACCAGACGGCCCAGGTCCAGCTCAACGGGGCGAACTCGACCGACCCGAACAACGGATCGGTCGTCCGCTACGCCTGGAACATCACGAACCCCAGCAACACGAGCTTCCACCTGCCGGTCCTGACGCAGATCGCCGCCCCGCCGTCGTACCGGTTCCCGGGCCGCGTCTCGGTCTGGCTCGCGCCGCAGACCGGGCCCTACACCGTCAACCTGACCGTATGGGACCGGGCGGGCAACTCCGCGTACTCGACCCAGCAGCTCACGGTGGCGATCAACACCACCACGCGGCCGATCATGGCGGCGAGCAATCTGACCGGACCCGGTTCGGTCACGCAGGGCAGCACGTACACCTACTGGGTGAACGTGACGACCAGCGGCGGGTCGCTCGCGGTCGCAACGAACATCACCGTCTCCTTCTACCTCCTGCCTCCGAGCGGGATCGGCAGCCGGACGATCGTCGTGCCGACCTCCTCGGTCGTCTTCTACAACTACACGAACGGCGCGGTGAATCCGACCCCCTATGCGACGGGAGTCTACCCCGCGCTCGCCCACGGGAAGACGGTCCGGGCGCAGATCTCCTGGTCGGTGCCCTCGGGGAGCCTCCTCGCGGCGGGCCTGACGGGCGGCTACAACCTCTACGCGAACATCTCGGCGCAGAACGAGTTCGCGGGCAGCTACGTGAGCGGTCCGCAGACGGCGGTGATCGGGATCTCGATCGCGCAGAACCCGATCAACCAGTACATCGTCTACGGGATCGTGGCGGCCGTGGTCGTCGTCCTCGGCCTGCTCGTCTTCTTCTGGTACCGCCGCCGCTCTCGGCGCATGACCCGCCCCGGCTCGGGGAAGCCCGGCCTGGAGCGCGGGTCCCGCCGCGACAAGCCGAAGAGCGAGTCGGCGAAGGGCGATTCGGACTAGGACGGGCGAAGAACCGGCGGCCCCGCGCGGGGCCGCCCCCCCCAACCCCTGCCCTTCGATCTTTCCGTGCGGTTCGGCCCGAGGGCGGCCCTCGAACGGAGAGGAAGCGAGCCCCGAACGAGCAGGGTACCCCGTCGGCGCGAAAGACCGCCCCCCGGAGACCGCTTTCGGCCCCCGATGAACCGACCCCGCTCAGCCGTACGGTCCGACCTCGTCCAAGAGGTCGACGTGCGTGAGCAACATGCGGCGGCAGCAGTAGCGGTGCAGGCCCAAGCGGTCGAGGACGAGCTTCGGGTCCTCCCCGCGCTCCGTCCGCTCCCGATACTCGTCCCAGTGCTGGCCGATCACGGCCCCGCACGTGAAGCAGCGGATCGGGATCATCATCGTCATGGTCGTCTCCCTCCCTCGCCCGCCTAACGGTAGGACTTCTGGCGCCGCGCCCGTGCGCCGCGGCCGCCGGGGCGCTTCGGGAGCTTGCGGCGGGGGTCGTTCACGATCAGCGAGCGGTCGTAGCGCTTGAACATCTCTTCGAGCGCCGGGTCCTTGATCCAAGCGATCAGGCCCCGCGCGATCGCGGTCCGGGCCGCCGAGGCCTGCCCGACGATCCCGCCGCCCTGGAGGTCGACGGAGATGTCGAGGCTCTTCCACCGGTCGCCGACCATGAGGAGCGGCTCCTGGATCTTGAGGCGGACCATCTCGGGCTCGACGAGCTCGAGCGGACGCTCGTTGATGCGGACCAGGCCGTGTCCCTTGCGGACCGTGGCGCGGGCGACCGCTGTCTTGCGCTTGCCGGTCGCGAGAACGATCTGCGGGGCCTTCACAGTCGGGCCCCCAGGAGCGTGGAGATCTCGGCGAGGGTGAGCGGGGTGCGGAGCGCCGGGCGCGCCTTGGCCCCCGCGAGGGTCTCGGCGGCCTGCGAGCGGTACTCGGGCGGGGTCCCGATGAAGACCTCGAGGCGGTCGAGAGCCTCCTTGCCCCGGGTCTTGAGGTGGGGGAGCATCCCCCGGACGGTGCGGCGGAAGATCCGGTCGGGGTAGCGCGGGTAGTGGGGGCCGCTGCGGACCGAGCCGCGGGCCCGACGGGCCGTGAACTCGGCCAGGACCATCTGACGGCCGCCGGTGACCACGCTCTTCTCGGCGTTGACGACGACGATGTGCTCGCCGCGGAGCAGCCGTTGCGCGATCAGGCTCGCCGCCCGTCCGACGACGAGTCCCTGCACGTCCACGACCTTGGGCGTCGGGGCGGCGAGCGCGGGGGTCGCCGCGTTAGGCAACGATCGTCACCCCCGAGCCGTCGGGCTTCCAGGCGAGGAGTTCGTGGAGGGTGAGGACCTTGCCGCCGGCCGCGTGGACCTTCGCCCGGGCCGCCTCCGAGCAGTGGAGCGCGGCGACCGTGATCGGCCGCGAGATCCGTCCGTCGGCGAGGAGCTTGCCCGGGACGACGACCGCCTCGCTGGCGCCGGCGATGCGCTCGAGGTGCCCGACGTTGACCGGCATCGACCGGTGCCGGGAGCGCTCCAGGCGACGCGCCACCGCGGCCCAGATGGGGGCCGAATGGGATCGGGCCGCCCGTCGGAGCTCGAGCAAGGCGTGCGTGACCTCGGGATTTTGCTTGGGGATCGACTGGGCCATGCGCGGGAGGGGCTCGACCCGGGTGCTCGATATAAGCGTTGCCCAGACCGAACGCCGGAACGGCCCGGTCGGCGGCCGGAACGGCGTTCCGGACGGCCCGTTTCTGACCGCGACCAACGATTAAATAGCGACCCCTGCCATGGTCGGCCGAGGCTCCCATGCGCAAGTTCCTCACCGAGCTCCAAGGAAAGACCGTGATGACCAACGATGGGCAGATCCTCGGGGTCATCGACAACTTCGTCATCGACACGGTCACCGGATCGATCGCCCACGTGCTGGTCACCCCCAGCGAGGACGTCGAGTCCCGCCTGTTCACCTCGGACGCCGCCGGCCGCATCGTGCTCCCCTTCAAGAGCATGCGCGCGGTCAAGGACGTCGTCGTGGTGGACATTGCCAAGTGAGCCGGCATCCCGGGCGTTCGTCAGCGTCGTCATCACCATCCGCAACGAGGGGCCGCACCTTCGCCCCCTCTTCGACAGCCTGATCGCTCAGGAACCTCCGTTCGAGATCGTCGTCGTCGACGCCGAGAGCCGGGACAACTCCTTCGCGATCGTCCAGGAGTACGCCCGCCGCGCCCCCGATCGGATCCGGGCCGTCCGGCGCGCGAGCGGCCGGGGGGAGGGTCGCAACATCGGCGTCCGCGAGGCGCGCGGAGAGTGGGTCGTCTTCACCGACGGCGATTGCGTCGTCGACCCCGGCTGGCTCGCCGCCCTCCGCCGGGGGTTCGCGTCGGCGCCGATCGTCGCCGGGACGACCGTTCCGATCGTCGCTTCGCGGTTCGGCGAGCTCGATCGCGTCGAACTGTATCTGGCGGGCAGCGACGTGACCTACCCCTCGTGCAACCTCGGCTACGAGCGGCGGCTGTTCCTGTCGCTCGGCGGGTTCGACGCCCGGTTCGTCACGGCCGAGGACATCGACCTCAACCTGCGGGCGGTCCGGAGCGGCGCGCGGATCCTCCACGTCCCCGATGCGATCGTCCGCCACCGGCCCCGCGCGAGCTGGCCCGCGTTCCTCCGCCAGGCGTTCTGGAACGGCTACGGACGCAAGCAGCTGACCGAGAAGCACGGCAGCCTGTGGGACCGCTACCGGATCGAGCGGCTGGCGGCGGGCCAGCACGGTTCCGTCGCGATCGTCCGGCTCATCGCGGCGCTGACCGGGTACCTCGCCCGCGTGCTCACGGGAGGGGCCGACCGCATCGCGTTCGAGGAGCCCTCGGGAGCGGCGCCCACGGGGCCCTGATCGCGCCTACGCGCGGCCGGACTTCTGGAGCTCGAGGAGGTCCTGCGTGCTGACCTTCTCGCCCTTCTTGAGCCGGGCGAGGAAGTCCTCCTCCTTGGGGGGTTCGCCCGCGTCGGCCCACGCGGCCGGGGCCCGGCCCCCGCGCGCGGCGTAGAGCATCTTCTCGATGTCGCGGACCTCCTCGATCGACGCGATGTGGGCCCGGTGCTCTTCGTCGGCCTTGGTCTTCGTCTCGATCAGCTTCGCCTGGACGTCGTCGGCCTGGCGCCGGAGCTCGTCGACCTTCTCGTAGAGGCCGACCATCGTGTCGTGCGCGCGCTGCGCCTCCTCGGCCAAGCGGCCCACGGCGGCGTGATGCGCTTCGGCCTCCGTGCGGGCCTCGTTCATCTCGGTGAGAGCGCGCTCGATCTCCGGGTCCCGACGCAACTGCTCGTCCTGGTCCCGGATCGCGCTCTCGAGGCGCTTCATCTCCTCGATGAGGCGCTTCTCCTGATCGCCCGTCAGGGCGGTGGTCATGTGACGGAACTCGAGCTCCTTGAGCTCCTTGCGGAGCCGCCAAACGGGGATCGCCCCCGGGCGCGGAGCGCGGTTGCGCTTGAGCTCCTGGAGCCGGTCGCCGGCGACCTGGAGCTTGTGGTTCCACTCCTCCCGGAGCTTCTTCTCCGCGCGCACCTGCTCGTTCAGCGCGTCGCGGTTGTGACGGTGCTCCTGGGCCTCGCCGCTCAGGTGATGCAGCTCGTCGAGGATCCGCCCCCGTTCGTCGGCGAGCGTGCGGGCCTCCGCGTTGAGCCGGTCGCGCACCGCCCGGTGCTCGTCCGCTCGCTGGTTCGTTTCGATGCGTTTTCGCTCGAATTCCACGGTCGCGTCAGCCACGGGCACCGCCTCTACGCCGAATCGACTCTCGAGGCGGCCTTCGAGAGAGCCCCCCCTTAAAAGGCTGACGCGAGCGCGGGGGCGCCGCGGGCCCGGCGGTGGCGAGGGGTCCCGGACCGCTTCCTCGCTCGCGCTACGCTAATAATGGGCCTCCCGCGTGGTCCCTCTTGTGGACGAGGTCGGCCGCATCTTCGGGGACGTCGGGCTCGGCCACTTCCATCTCAGCCTGACCGAGGCGGTCGAGCGCGGGGACTACCTCTCCGTGCCGGACGAGAGCCACGGCCACGTCCTCTGCCAGCTGGACGACATCCAACGCAAGAGCGACCTCGACCTTGAGCGCGCGGGGGCGCTCACCCCGTCC
Organism: Thermoplasmata archaeon; assembly: GCA_021848165.1. Classification (GTDB taxonomy): domain Archaea; phylum Thermoplasmatota; class Thermoplasmata; order Lutacidiplasmatales; family UBA184; genus Lutacidiplasma. Next base: position 4,304 of record JAJZMW010000063.1, on the reverse strand, counting down.
GAGGAGACGGCGGTCCACGAGAGCCTCCTCGGCCACGCGATGATCATCGGGTACCGCGACGCGCAGGGGATCGTCAAGATCCCGACGATCCCGTTCCGGCCGGGCGCCCACGTCTTCCGGGCCGAGGAGGCGCTGATCGCCCGCGTCCTCGGGCTCACCCATCGCGCCCACACCGGCGCCTACGTCGGCCTCCTGCGGAACCACTCGCTGCGCGTCGAGCTCGACATCAACCAGCTCGTCCAGCGCCACGTCAGCGAAGACCGGGGGCGGGAAGAGCTACCTCCTCGGCGTCCTCATCGAGGAACTGCTCCGTCACAAGGTGACGTGCGTGATCGTCGACCCCCACGGGGAGTACGGGTCGCTCCGCCAGGCGGCGGCCCGCAGCGCGTCGCAGGCGCGCTTCGAGGTCGAGTCGCAGGGGTTCGCCCACCAGATCGAGGAGTACTCCCCCGACGTTTCGCTGAATCCCCAGGCGAAGCCGCTCACGATCTCGCTGCGGCACATCGACCCGCGCGAGCTCCTCGTCTTCATGGGGCTCTCGAACATCAAGCCGTTCCTCGCGCCGCTCAAGGGGATCATCGACCGCGCGGGCGCCGCGAACCCCGACTACACCGTCACCGACCTGGTCCGCCACGCGGAGTCCCTCGAAGGCGCGGTCGGGGAGACCCTCCACGAGCGCCTCCTCTACCTCGAGCAGACGAAGCTCCTCGGCCCCCAAGGGACGTCGCTCCACGAGCTCGTGCAGCGGGGGAAAGCGACCCTCATCAACCTGCGCGGCGTGGCGCCGGACGTTCAGGAGCTCGTCGTCACCCGGATCGCCTCCACGCTCTTCGACAACCGGAAGAAGAACAAGATCCCCCCGCTGTTCCTCGTCATCGAAGAGGCGCACAACTTCGCCCCCCAGCAGGGGCAGGCGGCCTGCTCGCGCATCCTGAAGAACATCGCGAGCGAGGGGCGCAAGTTCGGCCTCGGCCTGTGCGTGGTGACGCAGCGGGCGGCCCGGATCGACAAGAGCGTCCTCTCCCAGTGCAACACGCAGCTCATCCTCCAGGTGACGAACCCGCTCGACCTGCGGGCGATCGCGCAGTCGATCGAGGGCCTCACCCCGGGCATGACCGAGATGATCCAGTCCCTCCCCGTCGGCACCGCGCTCGTGACGGGGGGCGGCTACCACACGCCGCTCTTCTGCGAGGTCCGACCCCGGGCCACGCGGCACGGGGGCGAGAGCGTGATGATCGTCGAGGCGGCCTGATCTATCGCCCGGCTCCGACGTCCCAATCGGCGAGGAGCCGCGCGAGCAGGCGGACCCCGAAGCCGACGGCCCCGGCGTTGAGGTAGGCGGGCTGGTACTTCCGGGTCGAAAGGGTCGTGTAGGCGACCCCCGCGATGTCGAGGTGCGCCCACGGGCGCTCGAGGGTGAACGTCTCGAGGAACGCCGCCGCCGTCAGCATCCCCGCGAGCGGGATCTCGATCGAATTGCGCACGTCCCCGAAGTCCGCGGCGCGGACGAGTTCGCGATGGTAGTCGGTGAGCGGCATCCGCCAGATCGCTTCCCCGCTCCGCGCGCTCGCGTCGGCGAGGCGCGCGGCGAGCGCGTCGTCCGTGGAGACCATGCCGGCGATCGTGTCGCCGAGGGCGACCGATTGGGCCCCGGTCAGGGTCGCGAGGTCGATGAGCGCGTCCGGCCGGTAGTTCTTCGCCGCGTACGCGAGCGCGTCGGAGAGGACGACCCGGCCCTCCGCGTCGGTGTTCAGCACCTCGATCGTTCGCCCCGAGTAGGTGCGCACGACGTCGCCGGGGCGGTAGGCGCTCCCGCTCGGAAGGTTCTCGGCGCACCCCATCACCCCGATCACGCGCGGGCGCACGTTCAGGACCCGCGCGGCCCGGAGGATGCCGAGGACGGCGACGGCCCCCGACTTGTCGAACTTCATGTGCGACATGCTCGCCGCGGGCTTGATGGAGATCCCGCCCGAATCGAAGGTGATCCCCTTGCCGACGACGGCGATCGTCGGAGGCGAGCGACCGCGACCGGGGTACTCGAGCGTGATCATCCGCGGAGGGTGCGTCGATCCGCCCCCGACCGCGAGGATCCCGCCGCAGCCCATCCGGGCGAGGGCCCGTTCGTCGAAGACGCGGACCCGCAGCCGGTGCGAGCGCCCCAGCGCCTGCGCCTCGCGCGCGAGGCGGGCCGGGGTCGCGTCGCACGCCGGGAGGTTGGCGATGTCGCGCGTCCACCGAACGACGTCGACCAGATCCGCCTCCTCGCGGAACGCCGCCCGGACCGCACGCGAGGGTCGTGGGACGGCCACGACCGCCTCTTCGATCGGGGCGTCCGGGGCTTTCGTCTTGAACCGAGCGAACTGATAGCTCCCGAGCCCCGCCCCGTCGACGACGGCGCGGACGGCCGCGACCTCGTCGACCGCGTCGGCCCGAAGGAACGACTCCAGGGCGAACGTCACCGAGCGAGCGCCGCGTCCGGCGAGCGCGCGGACGACCTCCGCGCTCGCGCGCCGGGCGACCTCCGCGTCGTACCGCCCCGGTGCCCCCAAGCCGATGAGGACGAGGCGGCCGGGTCCCGGGCCGGAGCGGTGGAAGGTCGTGATCTCCTTGCGGCTCCCGCGCAGTTCGACGGCGGTCCACGCCCGCCCCAGGGCTCCCTGGGTCGCGCGGTCCTCCGCGCGGAGATCCGGGGGGAGCCGGGACGGTCCGACCGGGCGCTCGAAGAGCCCCCGGACGACGACCTGGGATCGCGAGAGGGACGGCTCTTCGGGGCTCAGCCGGACGCGCACGAGGGGGGGACTTACAGCGTCGGCCTTAGCTTCTGCCGGTCGATCCGGACCCCCGCCGGGGTCAGGCAGAGGAGGTTCTTCGCGATCCCCGCGACGTCGCCCCCGGTGTCCCGGGTGATGTTGCGGAGGTCCTGGCTCATCCGCTTCACGGCGTTCGCGTCGTTGGAGATCGAAGTGTAGTCGAGGATGACGATGTCGCCTTGGTAGGTGAGCTTCGAGTAGGTGTGGATGTCGTCCAGGCGGAGGACCTCCGCGAGACGGATGTTCCCCTTCGCGCCGAGCGCCATGTCGGCCTCGTCGCTGGGCAGCTTGCCGAGGTCGAGAAAGCTCTCCTCGTCCAGCGTCTCCGCCCCGTGATGCCGCCGCAGGATCCCGCTCTTTGCCATGCCCCGTCGCCTCGGCGGAAGGAGCGGGGTTCGACTCTTAAGGGTATTGTTCCACTGCGTTCGCCGGTCGGCGGCGACCGGCCTCCGGAGCGTCCGGCGGGAGGCGGACGCAGAACGTGACCCGGTAGAGGTCGGTGCCGTCCTTCCGGCCAACGAGCGTCGCGGACTCCTTGAGCCGGGCCCCGAATTTCTGCTTCGCGAGCCGCGCCATCGAACGGGCGGCGAGCGTATCGACCACGAAGACGTCCCATCCCTCCGGGAGCGGCTCCCGCCAGCCGATCGCCTGCTTCCAGTCCTCCCGGGCGTCGCGCAGGAGACGGGTCCATTGGGCATCGAGCCGCGTCCGGCGCGCTTCCGCCTTCTCCCGGGGCCCCTCTTCGAGCCCCCGAAGCTGCAGGACGGCGGTGTAGTACCGACCGCTGCGGCGCGAGCAGGCGGGGCAGGTCCGATGCTCGACCTTGACCGTGAGATCGAACTCGATCGTCCGCTCGGAGCCTCGGAAGCGGGCGCGGGCGGCCCCGTGGAACTGATGCAGGAGCGCGCTCGCCTGCGTCTCCTCCCACCCGATCGAGCGGATCGCCACCTCGGGGTGCACCACGACGAGCGGGTCGAGGTCCTGGCCCGTCAGCACGGCCGAGCGGCCGGAGCCCTCCCAGTGGGCGCCGACCTTCCGCGCGCCGCAGGTCGGACAGATCGTGACGACGCCGCGCCCGGGCACCCGCAGGAGCTCGGTGCGGGCGGCGGCGCACTCCGCGCAGACCCCGTCGGTGAGCGGCGCCCCGGTGCGGCCGCAGACGACGCAGAACTCTCCCCCTCGCGACGACACGGCGCCCCCTCCCCTCACGAGTAGATCGAGAAGATCTCGGCGTGGGGGACGCCGCCGAGCGTCCCCGTCGTGCCGGGGGCGAGGATCCCCGCCTCCTGGGCGAGCCGCAGCACCCGGGCGCCGAGCAGGTTCGCGGTCGTCGCGCGGGCGAGCGCCCACAGCAGCTCCTCGCGTCCGACCGGGCGCTCCCCGTAGAACTGCTCGCTGACGCGAACGGTCCGGCCGTTCGATCCGACCGGGAGGTCCCGGCCGAGGAGCTCGGCGTCGCACGCCGCCACCACGAACTCCGCCCGGACGCGAGAT
>JAJZMW010000092.1 GCA_021848165.1 Thermoplasmata archaeon | reverse complement strand
GCCGGATGCCTTCCCGATCGCCCGCGCACTCGAGGGGATGCCGGTCGACGTCGTCGCTTCGGAGCGATGCGCCCTCGGCCGTACCGCCTCGATCGACGAAGGGAACGCGCTCGTCCCTCCCGAGACGGACCTGTTGCTCTGGCCGGTGGATCACCCGTTTGTGCACGATATGACCTTGCGCGCGCTCGCGCGGGCGGGCTATGCGGATGCGATGGGCGTTTGGTTCGTGCCGACATTCGAGGGCCGGGGGGGGCATCCCGTGTGGCTGAAGCCCCCGGCCCGTCGCGCGCTCTCCGACCTCGCGGCGGACGAGCCGCTGCGTCGCCTCCGCGATCGGTTGGGGCCGCAGGTCGTCCGCGTTCCGGTGCGGGACCCGGCCGTGGTGTGGGACATCGATACCCCCGAGCAGTACTGGGCGGCGCAACGGCAGGAGGAGCGGTGGACCGACGGCTGACGACCGAGGCGCTGCGCCTTCTCGACCTCCATCAGCCGTTCGCGCGGGCCGTCGTGGTCAAGGTCGTCGGCTCGGCCCCCGGCAAGCTCGGCGCCGCCATGATCGTCCGCGCCGACGGCTCGACGCTCGGAACGATCGGCGGGGCGGCGCTCGAGGAGCGGGTCAAGGAGCTCGCGGGCGAGGCGATGCGTCGCGGCGCCGGGGATTTGTACCACTTCGACCTCCAAGCATGGAAGGACGGGGGGCTGCCGAGCCTCTGCGGCGGCAGCGTCGACGTCGCGATCGAGTTCGTCGCGGCGAAACCCCACCTCCTCCTCTGGGGCGGCGGGCACGTCGCGGAAGCGATCTCCCGGCTGCTCCCGGCGCTCGATTGCACCTACGACGTGGCCGACGACCGGCCCGAGTGGGTCGGCGCGGAACGGTTCCCGACCGCCGAGCGCCGGGAGGTGGTCGAGCCATCGCGCCTCTGGGAGGTGTTCGACCCGGTGCACGTGACCCACCTCTACTTGCTCGGTTACGACGCGCTGAAGGACCTCGAAGCGCTCCGCGCCTCGCTCCGGAGGTTTCCCGGTCGGATCGGCCTGATCGCGAGCGCCGCCAAGCGCGAGCATCTGTTCGCGCGCTTGCGCGACGAGGGCGTGGAGCGCTCCGTCCTCGCTCGGATCCGCTCTCCGATCGGCCTTCCGATCGGCGCGGAGAGCCCGGCCGAGATCGCCGTCAGCGTCGTCGCGGAGATCGTTCGGGAGATGCACCCGACGCGCTCACATACTCGAAGGCTCCATGGCGAACCCACGAGGTCCGATCGCGATGTCGTCCCCCGCTCCGCTTAAGCTCACGATCAACGGTCTCCCGGTGGCCACGGTGGCTCCGGCCGAGCGGGTGCTCCTCGATCTCCTTCGGGACGACCTGGGCCTGGTCGGCACGAAGCGTGGGTGCGACCTGGGGACGTGCGGTTGCTGCACGGTCCTTCTCGATGGACGACCGACGCTCAGCTGCTTGACCCTCGCGCGCCTCGTCGAGGGGCGCACGATCACGACGATCGAGGGCCTCGCTCCCCCCGGGGGCCTCACGCCGGTCCAGCGCGCGTTCGTCGAGCACGGAGCGACGCAGTGCGGTTTTTGCACGCCCGGCTTCCTCCTGACGGCGACCGCCCTCCTGCGCGAGAATCCCCGACCCACGCGCGACGAGATCGTCCGCGCGATCAGCGGGAACCTGTGCCGCTGCACCGGCTACACGAAGATCATCGAAGCGATCGAGGCGGCCTCCACCGGAGCGCCCTGATGGTCTCGCCCGGACCGCCTCCGGCCTATCGCTTGCTCGGCGGCCGCATCCCGTACGTCGACGGACCTCTCAAAGTGACGGGCCGGGCCGAGTACACCGACGATCTCCGCCGCCCCGGCATGCTCGTCGGTCGGCTGTTGCGGAGCCCGTGGGCGCACGCGCGGATCCGCTCCGTCGACCTCCGCGCGGCCCGGGAGATCCCCGGCGTCGTCGCCGTCCTGACCGGCGACAAGTATCCGACGCCGTTCGGCGTCCTTCCGATCACCCACGACGAGACGGCGATCGCCGTGGAGCGGGCCCGCTACATCGGCGACATCGTCGCCGCGGTCGCCGCGGTCGACGAAGCGACCGCGGAGCGGGCCCTCGCGGCGATCCGCTTCGACGTCGAGCCACTGCGCGAGCACTCCGACCCCCGCGTCGGCGTCGACCCCGTGACCGACCCGATCCACGCGCGGGGGCTGCGGGGGTCGAACGTCCAAAAGGAGGTCCTCCAGAACTTCGGGGATGTCGACGGCGCCTTCGCGCACGCCGCGCACACCGTGCGGGTCCAAGGTCGCTTCAGCGGCGTCACGCACGCCTTCACCGAACCGTTGGTCACGATCGCCGAGGCGACGCCGGACGGACGTCTCACCGTGACGAGCGCGACGCAGGTCCCGCATTACCTGCATCGGGCGCTCAGCGAGGTTCTCGGGATCCCGATGCATCGCATTCGCGTCGTGAAGCCCGAGGTCGGGGGTGGGTTCGGAGGAAAGTCGGACCCGCTCCCGCACGAGATCGCCTGCGCCGCGCTGGCGCTCGAGACCGGCCGGCCGGTGCGGATGCTCCTCGATCGGGAGGACGTGTTCTACACCAACCACGGCCGCCATCCGACGGAGAACGACGTGCGCATCGCCGCCGATCGGGACGGCCAGCTCTTGGCCTACGACATCCGGGCGCTCATCGAAGGGGGCGCGTGGAGCTCGTTCGGTACGGTGACCACCTATTACAACGGCGTCCTCGCGATGGGGCCGTATCGTGTCGACAACTTCCGCTACCACGGTCGACGTGTCTACACCAACCGACCTCCGTCGGGGGCGATGCGGGCCCACGGTGGGACCAACCTTCGCTATTCGATCGAGGTCGGCCTGGACGAGCTGGCCGAGAGGATCGGCATCGATCCGTTCGACCTGCGGGTGCGCAACGCGCTGGCGCCGAACTCGACGACGGTGAACCAGTTCCGCATCACGTCCACCTCGTTCCTCCGGTGCCTGGAGGCGGTCCGCCGCGCGAGCGAGTGGGACGCGGTCCGCCCGCGGCTCCCGTACGGGGAAGGGATCGGTCTGGGCTGCGGATTCTACATCTCGGGATCGAACAGCCCCATCCACTTCGCCCCGGACATTCCGCAGTCGACCGTCCATCTGAAGGTCGACATGGACGGCGGCATCGCGGTGCACTCGATGCAGGCCGACATCGGGCAGGGATCGAACACGCTCCTCGCCGCGATCGTCGCCGAGGTCCTCGGCGTCGATCTCGAACGCGTGCACGTCCAGCGGGTCGACTCCGACGTCAGCCCGATCGATCTCGGCAGCTACTCGAGCCGCGTGACCTTCATGATGGGGAACGCCGCCCGACAGGCCGCGGAGCGGCTCCGCGACACCCTCGTTCGGGCGGCGGCCGAGCTCCTCGCGTGCTCCCCCGGGGAGGTACGGGTCGGCCACGAACGGTTCGAGACCTCCTCGCCGTCCGAGCGCTCCGTGCCGTTCCTGGACGCCCTGCACGCCGCGATGCGGACCGAGGGGGCGCTCACCGCGAGCGGGGCCTACCGGAGCCCCAAGATGGGCGGGTCGTACAAGGGGGCCCGCGCCGGGACGGCGCCCGCGTACTCGTTCGCGGCGTACGTCGCGCGCGCCGGCGTCGATCCCGAGACCGGAGAGGTTTCGGTCCGCAAGGTCTGGGCCGCCTTCGATTGCGGCCGCCCCCTCAATCGACTGGCGGTGGAGGGGCAGATCGAGGGGTCGATCCACATGGGGCTCGGGCAGCTGCTGGGGGAGTCGATGAACTACCGGGGGGCCCGCTTGATGAACCCGGCGCTCCTCGATTACAAGATCCTCACCCCCGCCCAGATGCCGGAGGTCGAGGTCCTCCTCGTGGGAGAGGACGATCCCGAGGGCCCGTTCGGCGCGAAGGAAGCGGGGGAGGGCCCGCTCGTCGCGACGCTCCCGGCCGTGGCCAACGCGATCTACGACGCCGTCGGCGTCCGGTGCTACGAACTCCCGGTCACGCCCGATCGGCTCGAACGCGGGATCGCGCGGCGACGCACCGAGCACCGGTCGTGGAAGGGGGTGGGGTAGTGCACCTCGATCCGTTCGAACTCCACCGCCCCACGACCGTCGAAGAGGCCCACCGGCTCTACGCCGAGCGCCCCGCGGGCGCCGACTATCTCGCCGGGGGAACGGACCTGCTCCCGAACTACAAGATGCACCTCAACCTTCGGCCGACGCTCATCTCCCTCGATCGGATCCCCGAGCTCGCGCGGCGCGACGGCGCCCGCGTCGGCGCGATGGTCCGGCTCGGCGACCTCGAGCGGGACGCCGACTTCGTGGGCCGCTACCCCGGTGTGGCGCGGGCGCTGCGGGAGATCGCGACGCCGCTCGTCCGCGCATCGGCCACGCTGGGGGGCAACCTCCTGCTCGAAACGCGATGCTTCTTCTTCAACCAGAGCGAGTTCTGGCGGGCGAGCCTCGGCTACTGTCTCAAAGCGGACGGCGACCGCTGCCATGTGGTGCCGCAGAAAGAACGCTGCTACGCGACCTTTAGCGGGGATCTGGCGCCCGCCCTGGCGGTGCTCGACGCCGAGGTCGAGCTCGCCGGGCCCGGGGGCCGCCGGACGATCCCGCTCCTCGACCTCTACGACCGGGCCGGCGACGGGATCCGTCGTACCCACCTCCGCCCCGGGGAGATCCTGACCTCCGTTCTCCTTCCCCCGGCCGCCCGGGAGCGTTCGGCGACGTACTCTAAGCTCCGCGTCCGCCCGTCGTTCGACTTCCCCGAGCTCGGCGTCGCGGTCGCCGCTCGCATCGTGGACGGCCGCGCGACGGAACTTCGCATCGCCCTCGGAGGGATCGAGACGTGCCCGCGCCGCTTTGACGAGCTGACGACGCCCCTCGAGGGCGCGCCCCTGGACGGCCCCCGCAGGCGCGAGCTCGCCGCGGCGGTCCAAGCCGCCGTGCGGCCGGTCCACAACACCTTCCTCCCCCCCGACTACCGCCGTCGGATGGTCGGGGTCTACGTGCGCCGGGCCCTCACCGAGGTCGTCGGAGCGACGGCGGTCCCGTGAGCGACGCCCCCCGCTTTCGCCTCGTGCCGATGCGCGAGCTGCGGGCCCACGAGACGGTGGACGACGCGACGGTCGACCGCCTCGTGCGCGAGATCCGCACGAGCGGGGTCTTCGCCGAGCCGATCTGGGTCGACGCTCCGACGATGACCATCCTCAACGGCCACCACCGGTTCCGGGCCCTCGAGCGCCTCGGCGCCCGCCGGGTCCCCGCGTGGCTCTTTGCCTATCGGGACGATGAGCGCGTGCTGTTGGACCGATGGTCCCGCGGCCCGTCGATCTCGAAGGACGAGGTCGTCCAGCGCGCGCGAGAAGGTCGCCTCTTCCCGATCAAGACGACCCGCCACCGGATCCTCCACGAGCTGCCGCCGCGGTCGGTCCCGCTCTCCGAACTCTTGGCCCCATCGGCTCCCGCCGCCCGGACGACGGGCGGTTCGGGCGCGAAGCGATCGTCCTCTCACCGGTAGGGGAGCGGGAGTTCCCCGCTCGCGAACCGACGGATCGTCCGGTCGAGGGCATCGACCTCGAGCGGGGCGAGGCGGGCCCGCAGCGTCTCGGGGGTCTCGTCGGGGGCGATCGGCAGGCGGCGGACCTCGAGCGGCGGTCCCCCGTCGACGTCGCCGGTCACCAGATGCACCGTCACGCCGGTCTCGGTCTCGTGCGCCGCGAGCACCGCCTCGTGGACCCGGCGGCCGTGCATTCCCCGTCCGCCGTACCGGGGGAGGAGGGAGGGGTGCAGGTTGATCGCCCGGCCGCGCCACTCCTCGACCCACTTCGGGGGCAGGATCGAGAGGAACCCGGCGAGGACCGCGAGGTCGACGCGGGCGGCGCGGAGGAGCGTCGAGAGGTCCGTCGCCCAGGCCTCTCGTTCGCCCGCGGGGCGACGGGGAAGGAGCTCGACGCGAAGGTGTCGCTCCCGCGCGCGGTCGATCGCCCCGATCCCCGGGCGGTCCGCCACGACCAGGACGATCTCGGCGGGCCGAGCGCCACGCGCGTCCCAACCGTCGACCAACCGGGTCAGCGTCGTCCCCTCGCCCGAGACGAGGATCGCGATGCGGAGGGTCACGGCCCGGGCGAAGCGCGCCGGCTCATGACGATGCGCCCGAGGGGCTAGAGCATCACGCGGAGCCCAAGTTTGTCGGTGAGCTCCTTGTAGCGGTTGCGGATCGTGACCTCCGTCACGCCCGCCACCTCGGCGACCTCGCGCTGCGTCCGACGCTCTCCGGCCTGGACGCTCGCGATGTAGATGGCGGCGGCGGCCACCCCGGTCGGCCCGCGGCCGCTGGTGAGCTCGTGCTCGGTCGCCGCCTTGAGGATCTCGTTGGCGCGGCTCTGGATCTCTCCCTTGAGCTTGAGCTCGGAGCAGAAGCGCTGGATGTAATCCTGCGGCTTCGTCGGCAGGAGCTTCAGTTGGAGCTCGCGGGTCATGAACCGGTAGGTCCGCCCGATCTCCTTGCGTCCGATCCGGGACTTGGAGGCGATCTCGTCCAGCGTGCGGGGCACGTTGCATTGCCGGCAGCTCCCGTACAAGGAGGCGGCGACCACGCCCTCGATCGATCGTCCGCGGATCAGGTTCCGACCGACCGCCTTGCGGTAGATCATCGCCGCCGTTTCCTTCACGTTCCGCGGGAGGCCGAGGCTCGACGCGATCCGGTCGAGCTCCGCGAGGGCGAACGAGAGGTTCCGCTCCGTGGCGTTCGACACGCGGATGCGACGCTGCCACTTGCGCAGCCGGTAGAGCGTGGCGCGGTTCCGGGTCGGGATCGACTTCCCGAACGGGTCGCGATTGCGCCACCCGATCTCGGTCGTGAGCCCCTTGTCGTGCATGGTGAGCGTCGTGGGGGCCCCGGTCCGGGCGCGCTTCTCGCCCTGCTCGGCGTCGAACGCCCGCCACTCCGGCCCCTGGTCGATCATCGATTCCTCGAGGACGAGGCCGCACTCGTCGCAGACGAGCTCGCCGCGCTCATAGTCCCGGGTAAGGTGGTTCGAGCCGCAGTTGGTGCAGCGCGTGGCGGTGACGACGTCCTGGGGCTTTCCGTTCGCCTTCTCGGTCCGCGACGCCGCGGGTTTGTCGATCGCCGTCCCGCTCACGGACCCCTCCGCTCGCCGCGTTCGGGGACCAAGGTGCGACCGAGGAGGGCGAGCCCCTCTTCGGCCGAGAGCGCGCGCCGCGGGCGGACGCTCAGGTAGGGGCGGGCCACGGGCCCGTCCACGCGCGCGACCCGCCCCCGGAACCGACCCCGGGGGTCCGCCACGATCGTCCCTTCCGCAACGACGTTGGGCCCCGTGGCGCGGACGGTGAGCCCTCCACTCGGAGTGACCGCGAGAACGATGCCGGCGTCGATCGATGCCGTTCGGACTCGCTCCGGCGACAAGTGGTATAAACGACTTGCGATAGATATATAAGTATTTCGGGTGGACCCTTCGCACGGGGCCCGGGAGCGGGATCCTACCCTCCGCTGAACGTCGGCCAAAGCTCGACGATCTCGCCCGAACGGAGCGGTCGATCCATCGGAACGGAACTCTCGGCGATGCGCGCCGCGCATCCTTCGGCGAACTGCCCGACGGCCCGGACGGCGTCCCGCACGACCGCTCCGGCGGGAAGTTCGAGGCGCGTCGACGCCACGGCCGCCGCGCGGACGACCCGGACCTCGACGGCGACCGGAGAACGGGAGGCGCTGAGGGGGAGAGTTCCCGGGGCCGAGGGTTCGCCTCGACCGCCCTTTGAACTCCCGCGATGCATACGCATCACCAGATCTCGAATCTGGCGCCTTGGCCGAGCTAGGCTACCTCAGCACCGCCCGGCGAGGAGGCGTGCGCGTATTTGGCCTCTTGCGCGGTCCGGCCGCTCCCTCCTCCCGGGAGGAGCCCGCCAGGAAGCCCTTGAAGCGCCAGATCGCGTCGACCGGCGCCGGATCGATCCCGGCCCGGGCCGCCAGGTGCAGGCTCATGTGGTCGCCGAAGAGGATCCCTTCAAGGAGCGCTTGGAGCAGATCGTGCGTCGCGAACGTGAGGCGTTCGGCGACGACGCCGCGGCGCGCGACGAGCCGCGCGAGGTACCGGCTCGATCGTTGGACCTCCGCCGAGCTCTCTCCCCACTCGAGCGCGATCGTGGCGAGCCGGCGCCCTTCGGCCCGGCTGAGGCGATCCCAGCCGACGAGGGCATTGTGGAACATCTCGGGCACCTCGTCGAAGACCGCGAGTCGCTTCGCGTTCTCCTCGATCTGGGTCGCCCACCGACGCGCGAGCGGGAGGAGCGGCGCCTCGGCGTAGACGAACGGGATCCGCCCGCCGAGCCTCGCGGCGAAGCGAGCGGCGGGCCCGCTCGCGCGCGCGAGGCGGGCCTGTTGACCGCGGAGCGTCTCCGCGATCTGCGCCATCCGCCCCTCGTTCGACTCCGGGAACCACGGGTCGAGCAGCCCGAGGACGCTCCCGAGGATCAACCCGACCGCCGAACGCTGCGGCATGTCCGGGTTCACGACGATCAGCGGGACCCCGTCCCGTTCGGCGCGGGCCGCCAGATCTCCCCCGCTCGTCACGGCGACCAAGCGCGCGGAACGGCGGCGAGCGTCATCGTACGCTTGCAGGATCTCCCATGTCTTCCCCGAATGGCTGAGCAGGATCACGAGGGAATCCCGATCGGCCGACGCGGGGAGGGCGGGGGTGCGCACCACGCGGTAGGGGATCCGTGTCTCGCGCTCGAGCACCACGCGCGCGAGGTCCGCGGCGATCCCGGAGCCTCCGAGGCCGACCACGAACGTCGACCGGGCCCGCGGCCCGCTCACGGATCGGGCGATCTCGTTGCCGTCGCGGTACCCGTTCAGGAGGTGATCGGGCAGTTGCGCGAGGAGGCCCCGCATCCGCTCGAGGCCGAGGTTCGGGGTGCCGGGCATGGGGTCCCCAAGGCGATTGCGGGATATCCCTTATGGCGCGGGCGTCGAGCCCCGCGAGGCGAGGCCGACCCTCCGGTAGAGCTCGTGGTGGGCGTCGACGACCCGGTCCCACCGGAAACGGTCCTGCGCCGAGGCACGGGCCGCCCGTCCCATCTCGATGCGTCGCGGTTCGTTGGCGAGGAGGCGCACGATCTCCGCCCGATAGGCGGTTCGGAGCCCCTCGTCGGGTCCGTCCGGCAGCACCACGGCCGAGCGCGGAGCGTCGGCCACGGCGGCCGTGGCCTCCGAGCCCACGACCGGCCGACCGCACGCCATCGCCTGCACGACGACCCCGGGGAACAGCTCGACCTCGCTCGGGTGGACCAAGCAGCCGGCGCGATCGTACTCCTCGAGCAGTTGCTCTTCGGGGAGCTCGCCGAGGAATTGCACCGGACCCGAGGCTTGGACCGTGCGGGCGTACGCCGCGTCGAGCACCGGCCCCGCCAGCCGCATCGAGATCCCGGTGCCGCGCAGCGCGGCGGCGACCACGTGCCACCGTTTGACCGGCACCACCGCCCCGACGCCGAGGACCTCGTCCGGCCGCCCGGCCGCCGAGCGGGGGCGGAAGCGGTCGAGGTCGACCCCGAGCGGGATGGTGACGAGCGGCCCGACGGGAGGGGGATCGATCGCCGCCCGGATCGCGTCCCGCACGCGTTCGGTCACGGCGACGGTCGCGGCGGCGGCGCGCACCGCCGCCTGTTCGAGGCGGTACCCGCGTCGCTCGGCCCATCCCGCGCGGACGAACCAGTGGCGCGAATGCGTCGTGTAGACGAACGGCAAGGGGAGGCGGGCGAGGCGGTCGGCGACGACGGGGGTGTGGGCGTGCACGACCCCTTCCTCGAGCACCGAACGGTAGCGCGCGAGATGGCCCGCGAAGCGGATCTCCCCCAGCCGTCCCGGGCGCGGTTCGTGAACGATCTCGACGTCGTCGCCCGCCGCGCGGAGCGCGGTCGCGAACTCGGCGATGGTGCGCTCGACCCCCCCGTAGCCAGGGGGAGGGATCGGCCGCATCCCCGTCCCGACCAGCACCACGCGCACGGTGGCCCGAAGAGGGCGCAGGATTTACCCTCTCGGCGGGGCGACGAACGTATCTCGGGTGCCGGGCTGCTGTCGAGCGTGGCGTTCTGGCTGGTCAAGGAGGAGCCCACGCACTATTCGTACCTCGACCTCGAGCGCGACGGTCGCACGTCCTGGGAGGGGGTCCGCAACCCGCTCGCGTTGCGCCACCTCGGATCGATGAAGCCCGGGGAGCTCGTCCTCTACTATCACACCGGTGACGAGCGGGCGTGCGTCGGCATCGCGAGGGTGGCGGGGGTCGCCCGAGCGGCGGACGGGGCGCCGCGCGTCGCGCTCGCCCCGGAACGTCGGCTGGCGCGGCCGCTCGCGCTCGCGGAGATCAAGGCGGACGGCCGCTTCGCCGGATCCCCGCTCGTGCGCATCGGCCGCCTGAGCGTGCTGCCCGTGACCGCGCCGCACTGGCGAGCGCTCCTTCGCCTGGCCGATGCCACGGCGCCCAGCCGCTACTCGGGGACCCGCCCGAGCCGCGCGAGCCGCCGTTCGGCGGTCGCCCGGAGTTCGGGGGCGGCGTAGATCGCGACCCGGGCCTCGCTCGGGGGCCGACGAGCGAGTTCGGTCCAGGGCCGAGACGCGCGGAACGGGAACCGCGCCCGACCTTCGTCCACGAGCGCGATGGCGCGTCCGTCCTCCGACCGAGCGTCCCGCGGTTCGATCCCCCCAAGGTCGACGAGGACGCTTCCCGCGGAGCCGCCGCATCGGTCCGCCAGCGAGTCTTCGAACGCTCGCCGTGCGGGAGGATCGGCGAGCAGACGCCGCCAGGGACCCTCCTCGGCCGGCGCGAGCTCCTTGAGGATGCGGACCCGCTTCGGCAGCCGTCGCCGGCGGAGCCGACCGATGAGGTCGCGCGAGACGCGCGAGGGGTCTGCCGCGAGCCGGTGGAAGAAGTCCCCGTCGTCCCCGGCCAAGATCGGGCGCGCCGACTCGGGATACCCGACGGACCTCTCGAGGGCGGCCTGCGCGAGGAGCTCCGCCGCGCGAACGGTCTTGTGATAGTAGACCGCGCTGTACATCAGCGAGCGACCGACCAGGAACCCTTGCACCGCGCTCTGCGCCTTCGCCGCGAACGCGACCCGACCCCGGTACACCATGACCGTGTCCAGGAGGCGAACCGCGTCGATCGCTCCGAGGGCCACGCCGGTGTAGTAGGCGTCGCGCTGGAGGTAGTCGAGCCGGTCGGCGTCGATCGCTCCGTGCAGGAGCGAGCCCAGGAGGCGGGCGGAGCGGCGGTGCCCCCTCGGATCGATGAGGTCGGCGATCTCCTTCGGGTCCTGGCCCGAGCGCTCGAGCCGGCTCGCGACCTCCCCGCCCCCGAACCCCGCTCCTTCGATCGCGAGCCGGGAGCGTCGCTCGTGCCCGAAGCCGAGGACCTCGCGCAAGCTCGGCTCGAGCGTGTGGGAGAACGGCGGGTGGCCCAGGTCGTGGAGGAGCGCCCCCGCTTCGAGACGAGCGCGCCGATCCGCGTCGAGCTCCAAGCGTTCGCCGAGTCGTTGCGCCACCCAGAACGTGCCGAGCGAATGCTCGAGGCGGGTATGATTCGCTCCCGGGAAGACCAGGTGGGCGAAGCCGGTCTGCCGGATGCCCCAGAGGCGCTGGAACGCCGCCGTCCCGATCAGCTCCACCGACGGACCCCGGAGCACGATCGGCCCGTGCACCGGGTCGTAGATCGACTTGCGGACCGCGGGTCGGCGTCGGGCGCGCGCCACGGAGGTGCGAAGGCGGCGGGAATATGAACGAGCCGCTCCCGCCCCTTCCTGCGCGGACGAACCTATTTATCGAACGGTCGGCGGTCGTCCGCTCCGCTATGGCCTCCGTCGATCGTCCGGTCCCCCCGAGCGCATCCTCGGACGGGCGCGAGATCGCGATGGCCCGCGCTCGCGATGCGATCGCCCGGGGCCAGGCCGAGGAGGCGATCGAGGTGCTCCGTGCGTCGATCCCGCTCCATCCGAGCGACCCCGAGGTACGCCTCGCGCTGGTCGAAGCGCTCGAACGAGCGGATCGGCCCGCGGAGGCGCTGCGGGCCGCCGACGAGCTCCTGGGCCTGGATCCGCGATCGCTCCCGGCGTGGCGCGCCAAGGCGGGGATCTACCGGCGCGCGGGGGACGTGGAGGGGCTCCTCGCCGCCCTGCGGTCGATCGCGGAGCTCGACCCCAGCGACCGGATCTCCCGTCTCGAACAGTACCATATGCTCGACCTTCGAGGGGAATCCGAGGAGGCGTACCGGGTGCTGCAGGAAGTGACGACGGGGGGCGACTCCCCCCTGCCGGAACTGTCGATCTCCTCGTTGTGGCTCGCCCAAGCGGAGCTCGCGCTCTCGCTCGGTCGCATCGAAGACGCCGATCTCGCGTTCCAGCGGGCCGCCGAAGACCCCGCGCGCGCCGCGCCGGCCGCCTTGGGCCGGGCGCGAGCCGCGCGCGCCGACGGTCGACCGGATCTGGCGCTCGAGCGGCTGCGGCCGCTGGTCGAGGGAAACGCCAACGCCGAAGCGGTGCCGGCCGAGGTCCGTCAGATCTACGCCGAGCTTCTGTGCGCCGCGGAGCGGATTCCCGAGGCCCGAGCGGTCTACGACGCATGGCGGACGGCCGACCCGACCAGCGCGCCGGCGCTGGCCGGAGCGGCGCGGACCCGTCTCGAGGAGGGACGGCACCCCGAGGCCCGCGAACTCCTGCGCTCGGGGATCGACCACGTTCCGTGGACCGAAGAGCTGGTCCTCGCGTGGGCGGAGGCCGAGAGCGGCTCGGGGGATCTGACCGCCGCGGAACGGGTGGTCCGCGAAGGCCTCGAGCGGTTCCCGCAAGGAGTGCGACTGTATTCTCGCCTTGCCGAGATCGGCGTCGCCCGCGGCGATTGGCCCGGGGCCGAGGCCGCGTACCGGCACGCGCTCACCATTCGAGCTCGGGACGTGGAGCTCCTCCTCGGACTTGCGTTCGTCCAAGAGAAGCGGGGCGACCGATCCGGGGCGCTCGCGGGGTTCCGCGAGGCCGCCACCGTCGCCCCGAACGACCTTCGGATCTGGACCCGCCAAGGTTCCCTCCTCCTCGCCGACGGCCGCCCCGACGAAGCCCGAGCGTGCTTCGAGAAGGCCCTCGCGATCGATCCGGAGTCGGACGCGGCGCGCGACGGAAAGCGCGTCGCCGAGCGCGAGCACCGCACGGTCGCGATCGACGGCCACGCCCTGGCCGCTCTGCGCGAAGAGGCACGGATCGGTCGGCCGATCACCAAGAACGATCTCTTCGTCACGTTGCACGTGCCGTTCGATCTGCTCGATGCGGTGCTCGCCGCGATCGCGCGCGAGGTCAGCGTCGACGTTCCCGCTCTCCCGCCCGAAGAGCTGGATCGCTTCGAACGAGAGTCGAACCTCCTGATCGGACGAGCCCTGGAATCCGGTCGGATCGCCGCCGACGGCGGTGAGATCGATCTGGCGGTCGTCGCCGCGTTGGCCGATCCCGAGGACCGGCTCCTCGTCGTCCAACGTCGGTTCGCCTACGTTCGTGCGGTCCTCGGGATGGAGATCCGTCCCGAGAACCTTCATCTGACCCCCGAGGTGGAGGCGGTGGCGCGCGACGCGCTGAGCCTCCCCCCGGCGGAGCGAGGCCTTTTCGCTCTCGTCCACGCGCTCGGGATCGGGATCTTCCGCGCGCGCATCGTGAAAGCCGTGGAGAGAGCGAGCGCCACTCCGCGCCCTGCGCTCCCGTCCGTCGAGCACTCGGACGCGCCGGACGGTGGACACCCGGCCGATGGGAGGCCGCTCGACAGCGGACGGTTCTTCCCTCCTCCGACGCGAGCTCTCGACCTCTCGCACCCGCTCCCCCCGGCCCTCGAGGCCGCTCGGGCCCCCGTCGTGCGGGTCCCGCGAGGCTGGCCGAAGGGGGTCGAGCCGCTCACGAGCTCCGCCCGCACCCGCGCCGACGGGCCTGCGTCGGTCCGATGCATTGGCTGCGGCGGGCTGGCGACCGTTCAGCATTCGTGCGGGGGTCCGCTGTGTCCCTTGTGCGCCCACCAGTTCGGGAACTGCCCCAAGTGCGGGGAGCCGATCGGCCCCCGCCCGACGGTCTCGCCCCCCGCGTCCTCCCGTCCGGCCCGCCATCTCCTCGCGGGCGCGCGGAACCCCCCTCCGCGGTCCTTGCGCCCCGTCGCCGGCCCCCCTCGCGGCCCGTCGCCGCGCGGGGCGCCGCTCCCCCGCGACGCTCCGAAACCGGCCGGAACCGAGCGATCGGTCCCGCGCACGAATCCTGGACCGACGACCTCGAAAACGGGGGCCGTCAAGATCCCACCGAAGGCACCCGTCTCTCCGCCCGCGCCCGATCGGAAGGGCGAGCCCGCCTCCCCGGGGAAGCGCGGGGGCGATGCGGTTCCGGCCCCGGCCGCCCCGGCGCCCGCGCCCCCCCGGCCGCGCCGAGAGAAGGTCGACGACGAACCGAGGCTGTAGTCTCGCCGTCGCCGATTCCGGGCCGGGCGGTCTATAGCGTCATATACGGTACGCCGCATCCTTCGCTCCGAGTGCCATGGTGAGCCCTCAGACCGCGGCGCGGGTGGGCGGGATTGCCGCCGCGCTCATCACCGGGATCCTCCTCCTCGCGGCGGCGATCCTCTTCGTCGGCCTCTACCTGCTCTTCCCGACCCCCGCCCACGCGCCGGGGCTGATCGCGATCGGGATCCTCGGCGTCGCGTTCGCCCTGATCAGCTACCTTCTGGAGTCGGTCTCCCGCACGCCGAGCTACCAGCGGGCGACGGCGTGGGGGTTCTACGCCTTCGGGTTCGCGGTCCTCTTCCTCTCGTTCGGCATCAACCCCGGCGCTTACCTCGATCTGACGGCGCAGATCGTCGCGCTCGTGGTGACGCTCCTGTTCCTGGCGGGTTCCGTGGCGGGGATCGCGTGGCGCTATCGCTCGCGAGCCGAGGTCGTGCCCCGCGAGGCCGCCCGCGAGGCGTGGAGGAAGAGCGAACCGATGTCGGCGTTCGAGTATCCGACCGCGCGAAACCCGAGCCCCCCGGCGACCGCCCCTTCCCCGGCCGATGCGAACCCGAGCCGGCCCCGAGGGGGCGCGTAGGCGATGGCCGCGGTCCCGCCTCCGGGCCTGGTCCCTTGTCCGTCCTGTCGCGCTTCGGTCCCGGCGGGGTCGAAGTTCTGCCCGAGCTGCGGCGCGGCGATGGGGCCTTCCGCGAACCCGCCGGCCGCGCCGGCCGGCCCCGTGGATCTTCGGGAGCGCGTCGATCAGGATCGCGGTACCCTCAAGCGGTTGGAGCTGTTGATCCCGGGCTACCACGGCTACCGGCGCGACGAGGACATCCGCGCCGCCGACAGCCTGCTCCGGCGTCAGATCGCCGACCGGCTGCGGAACGATCGATTCACCGCCGAGAACGCCCGGACGGCGATGACGCAGGCGGGCCAGTTCGGCGCGCTCACCGATCTCGCCCCCCTGATCGCGGACCTGATGCAGATCGAGCCGAAGGTCCGGTCGGCCGAGCAGGGGTATTCGGGGATCGCCGCGGCGATCAAGGTCGGACCCGAGCAGCTCGACCG
>JAJZMW010000122.1 GCA_021848165.1 Thermoplasmata archaeon | reverse complement strand
GCGGCTCCATAAGGCTTCGGCGGGAGGGCCCTCGTCGACCCCCGCCGACCCCCTTCGGTTCGTACTGGTCCGTTCCCCTGCGACGGAGTAGTTAAGGGGCACCGACCGCCCCCGTGGGGTGTCCGCATGCTCGGCTCGCTCGAATCCGATGTTCTGCGCTCTCTCCAGGAGCTCGGCGAGGCTCCCGCCCGCACCGTGCGACGGGACCTCGACCATCGGGGGGTCCGCGTGGCCTACACCACCGTCGCCACGATCCTCTCCCGCCTCTACGAGAAGGGGCTCGTCCGCCGACGCCGGGAGACGTGCCGCGGAGGCGAGCGATACGTCTATCGACCGGTCGACTTCGAGCGCAAGTACTTGCAGAACCTCCTCAAGGGGGTCGTGGCGATGTTCGGCCCGTCGGGCGTTGTCCACCTGAACGAGGAGATCTCCAAGCTGCACCCCGACGAGGAAGCGGAGCTTCGGCGACGCCTCGGGCTTTTGTAGTTGGCCGGAGTCATCGGGGCGATGGAGGCCCCGCCCGTAGGGTTCCTCGTCCTCCCCCTCGTCGCGTGGCTCCTGGTCGGCGTCGCGATCCTCTGGGCGGTGCGACGCGCGCAGCGTTCTCCGCTCGTTCATCGGCTCGTCGCGGTGTTCGTCGGTCTGTGGGCCCTCCTCGCCACCACCGCCGTCAGCTGGGTCCTCCTCAACGGCGGGGTCGCCGCGCTGGACGGGCTCTGGACGGCCCCGCCGGCGATCTTCACCGTGTCCGCGGCGCTGGCCTGGGCCTGGGGCGCGGCCGGAGCGTTGGGGGTCCTTTCGGTCGCCTTCGGTCTCAACCAGCTCGTGGGCCGCAGCTTCCTGCGGCTCTACCGCTCCCAGAGGATCCCGTGGCCGGCGGAGCTCGAACGCCTCGCCGGCTCCGCGGCGCTCTACCTGGTCGACCTGCCCGACCCGGACGCGTTCTCCTACACGCTCCTCGGTCGCGAACCGGGTCGGGGATTCCGCCGCCGCGAGCTCGTCCTCCTGACCCGGACGCTTCGGGCCCGGCTGACCCGGAACGAGGAGGTCGCGGTGCTCGCGCACGAGCTCGGGCACGTCCGAGAGCTCGACTCGCGCTATCTCACGTTCCTGCGGACGTTCTCGCAGCTCATGCGGTGGGACCCGGTCCTCGGTTCGGTGAGCGGGCTCCTCTCCCGGCGCGAGGAGCTCCGCGCGGACGGGGACGCGATCGCCGTGACGCACCGACCGATGGACCTCGCGCGGGCCCTCTACAAGGCGATCTCCTCCCCCGACGCCGCTCGGCCGGTCCTCGGAGCGGTCGGATTCCTGGGGAGCCGGGGCCGTCGCGGCCGCCGTCAGGCGCTCGAACGGATCCGCCGATTGGTCGCCCTGGCCGAAGAACGGTCCCCGGGGGAGGGGCCCGGTGCGTAGCGCCGCGGCCCGGCGTCGGCGGATCCCCCTCGCCGTGGCCCCGGTCCTCGTGGTGGCCATCGTACTCGCCGCCGCGCTCGCCCCGGTCGCCCGCGCGCAGCCGGTCTCCCCGCTGCCGATCGGCGTCGGGGACCGCTTCGTCGCGGCGGTGACCGCCCCGAGCCTGCCGGCCGGAGCGTCCGGGGCGATCGTCGTGACGATGACCGACCCGCTCAACGTCACGATCTCTTCCCTCGAGCTGACGCTCAACGTCTACGCGTTCAACGGCTTCCCGGGGAACGACACCGCCACGGGCGCGCTCGCCACTCCTCCGCTCCTGTCGACGCCCACCACCTCGGGAGCGTGGGCGAACTTCTCCCTCGGGTCGCTCGGCCCCTCCGCGACGGTGGCGGCCTCCGCGTCCGTCGTCACGTCGGCCGCGACCCCGATCGGGGCCTACGCGGTCCGGCTCGGTCTTTCCTTCGCGACCCCGAACGCGAGCCGGTACATCCTCCTCTCCCGCGGGTGGTTCTCCGCGGCCCAGTGGGCCGCGGCGACGACGGGACCGAACGGGACGACCGTCCTCACCGCGCGCTCGCTCGCGTTGCTGAACGTCTCGGGGATCCTTCCCGAGACGAGCGTCCAGGTCACGTCGACCGCGTGGACGATCGCCCTGTACGCGATCTTCGCCGGGGCCGTGGGGCTCGCGGGCGTCGGGGCGTTCGTCTACTACCGTCGGACCGGCCGGAAATCGAGATCCGGCGCACGGTAGTCGCGCGACGTCGACAGCCAGGCGCCGAGCGCCTTCGGCAGAAGACGGACGAGCGACGGGGAGGCGCCGAGCAGGCGCCGGGCGACGTGCGAGGGGAAGTCGATGTCCCCGAAGGCGACGATCGTCGCGAGAAGGTCGCTCGACCGCAACGCGTCGACGATCCGGTCGAGGTCGTCGTCGGTCAACCGCACGAAGACCTTGCGGAGCGCGAGCGCCCGAGAGAACTCCTCGCCGAACTCGTCCCGCCACAGGCGATCGTAGGGGGCGAGACGCTCGGCGGTCGCGTCCCCCGCGTCGAGCGCTCGATCCGCGACCTCGGCCGCGATCTGAGCGCACCGCATCCCCGCGAAGATCCCTCCCCCGCTCAGCGGCTTCACTTGGGCCGCGGCATCGCCCACGAGGAGCGCGTGGGTCGTGGCCGTCCGCGGCACGTGGCCGATCGGGATCCCCGAGGCGAGGATGGCGGACGGGGTTCCGAGCGGACGGCCGAACCGCCGGACGAGCGACGCGAGGAGGCGGGCGTAGGAGGCCCGCGCGCTCGTGCCGTCCGCGTGCGTGGCGAGCCCCACCCGCGCCCCGCCGCGCCCATCGGGGATCCACCACCCGAAGAGGCCGGGGGCGATCGAACGGGAGAGGTAGACCTCGACCTGATCCGGGTCGCCGGGGCTCGTCGCGTACTCGGCCTCGTAGGCGGGAAGGATCTCCACCGGGCGCCGGAGCCGGAACGCGCGCGCGACCGCGCTCGTGACGCCGTCGGCCCCGATCACGAGCCGCGCGCGGACCGTCGTCGCTCCCTCGGGCGTGCGCAGCCGGACGAGCTCGCGTCCGTCGGCGTCGGGGGCGCGTCCGTCGAACCGAACGTGCGAACGGATCTCCGCGCCGGCGCGCGCGGCGCGGTCCGCGAGCTCGCGATCGAGCCCGGCGCGGTCGATGGCGTAGGCGCGGGGCGCCGGGGCGCGGAACTCGATCGAGCGGAGCGACGGCCCGAAGACCGCGGCGCCGTGCACCGGCTGGCGGACGCTCGCGCGGGACCCGGCGAGCGCCAGGACCCGCTCGCTCACGAGGCCGGCGCACTGCACCGGGTGGCCGACCGCCGGATGCTCCTCGATCAGGAGGACCCGGTGGCCCCTCCGGGCGAGCTCAAAGGCGGCCGTCGATCCGGCGGGGCCCGCGCCGACGACGAGAACCTCGACCTCCTCCACGCCCGTCGCCGCCTCCCGATCTACGGAGCGCTGGGAACGGGCCGCGGAGGAAGGCCGGCCTCGCGCCACGGCGCCCGGACCTTGTCGGTACGCTGCCGGGGGTCGACCGCGGAATCGGCGACCGGCGTCGGGCGGGCGGAACGTCGCGCGAGCTCCCCGGTCCAGGCGATCATCGCGCCGTTGTCGACGCAGAGCGAGCGCGGGGGGGCGAACATCGTCCCCCCCCGCTCCTCGACCATCGTGCGGACCATCCCGCGCAATCGTTCGTTGCACGCCACGCCGCCCCCGAGGACGACGTGCGTCATCTGGCGGTGGGCGAGCGCGCGCTCGGTGATCTCCGTGAGCATCGAGTAGGCGGTCGTCTCCACGGAGAAGGCGAGGTCGGGTCGCTCGGCCCCCTTGCCCGCCAGGGCGAGCGTCGCCGTGAGGAGGCCCGAGAAGGCGACGTCCATGCCATGGACCGAGTACGGCAGCGGGTGGAGCGTCGAGCCGCGCTTCGCTTCCGCCTCGATCTGCGGTCCGCCCGGGAACGTCCCCCCGAGCGCGATCCAGAGCTTGTCGAGGAAGTTGCCGATCCCGATGTCGATCGTCTCGCCGAGGACGCGGTAGCGGCCGCGGGCGTAGGCAATGACCTGCGTGTTCCCCCCGCTCGCGTAGAGGAGGATCGGGTCCTCGAGACCGCTGAGCGCCCGGGCGATCTCGATGTGCGAGACGCAGTGGTTGACCGGGAAGAGCGGCCGATCCCACGCGAGCGAGAGCGCGCGGGCGACCGTGGCGCCGGCGCGCAGGCACGGGCCGAGCCCCGGACCCTGGGCGAAGGAGATCCCGTCGATCTCCCCGGGCCGGAGTCCCGCCTGGTTCAGCGCCCGATCGAGCAGCTCCGGCAGGCGGTCGACATGATGGTTCGCCGCCTCGCGGGGGTGGATCCCGCCTTTCGGCGGGCGGTACATATCGGACGCGAGCGCGAGCACCTCCGCGCGCTCGTCCACGATGCCGACCGAGCAGGTGTGCGCGGTCGACTCGATCCCGAGCACCGTCATTCGCACCCCGCCGTTCCGGTCGTCGCTACTCGTCGGTCGTCTCGATGCGGAAGCCGACCCGCTTGCCGCGCAGCGCGGCGTGGAGGCGGTCGGCGAGCTCGAGCGACTCGGCGGTGGAGACGGACCGACCCCAGTCGTAGACGAAGTCGTACCCCTGGATCTCGGGGCGGAACCCCATGTCCTGGAGCACCTCGGCGACCTCGGAGTACGGGGCGCCCTCGCTGTCGAGCTGGAGGAGGAGGTAGGTCCGCGTCATCCCGAGCGCCGGAGCGTCGGGCGTGGTCTAAAGGTCATCGCTCGCGTCCTCGGAGCGCTCGGGAACGGGCGCGCGTCGATGGGCGCTGACGACCGCCGCGACGCCGCGACGCATCGCTCCCATCTCGCGCGGAGCGAGGAGCAGGCGCCCGACGGCGAGGAGCTCGTCGTCCGGGCCGACGAGCAGCGCGGAGGCCCCCGGCGCGAGTTCGGGGTCGGCGTCGCGCACGAACCGGGAGAACAGGCTCCGCCCGGCCCGGACGAACTCGACCGCCTCGCCCGCCACCACCACGCGTTCGTGGGGGGACGGGAGCGCGCGATGGAGGCGCTCCGCGGCGGCGAACGTCGGTCGCGGGATCCCATCGTTCCCGATCTGGAAGAGAGGGATGCTTCCCGTAAGGATCGTGCGGAGCCGCCCGGTCCGCCGAGATCGCTCGCCGATCCAGCCGCCGGGGTCGAGCCGAGACCCGATCTCGGGGCCGTAGCGCCACGCCAGGGCGGTCCCGATCTGGCGCGCGGTCCAGACCGGGATCCGGCCCGCGTCGGCCGCGCCGGGGAGGCCGGTCGCTTCCGCCGCTCGCTCGCCGATCGAGCGAGGGCTCACCGACGCCGGCCGCTCCTCCGAGTAGTCGGACTCGGTCAGGGCCGGGCCGACCGGATAGAGCTCGGTGAGCTCGAGCGGAACGAGCCCGAACGGGGTCGGGCACGACCAGGCGATCGGGGCGCCGTCCGCGGTGGAAGGGGGGATCCGTTCGAGGAACTCGGGAACGAGCGGCAGGCGCGGAAGGGTCGGCCCCGTCGCCGGGGCGCGGCCCGAGCGCCGGAGGCGCGCGCGGAAGCGTTCCGCCGCGGGCCGCGCGAAGCTCTCGAAGCCGGTCTCCCGGTACGCTCGCCGGCTCTCCGGCTCGACCGCGAGGAACCACTCGGGATGTCGCTTCGCCGTCCGGAGCGCGGCCGCCAGAGCGGGGTGGGCGCTCGCCCGGCGTTCGGCGAGCTCCCAGAGCGTTCCCTCGCGGATCGCCTGGCGGACCCGGCCCATCTCCTCGCTCGAGATGCGAAGATTGTGCTCCGCCAGCGCGACCTCGCGCGCGGGCGGGGGGGCTCGGGAGAGCTCGGAGAGCGGGAGGCGTCGGCAGCTCTCGCACCGGCAGATCTCCTCGCGGATCGTGTCGAGCGCCACCGTCCCTTCCGGGAAGAGCAGCCGCCCGCGGCGCGCGAACTTGTAGTACGCCGACGAGTCGTACAGATCGACCCCGAACAGCGCGCCCAGGGCGAACGTCATCGGGTGGCCGGTGCCGAACAGATGGACCACTCCGGCCGGACCGAGGTGGGGTCGCGCGGCCGCGAGCACGGTCACGAGCTCGAGGTAGCGATACTGCTCGAAGAGCGGAACGACCCCCCCGACCGCGAGGATGTCCCCGAGCTCGCTCGCGATCTCGGACGATCGCTGGCGCAGGTCCGCAAACCCACCCCCCTGGACCGGAACGGCGAGCAGGCCCCCGCGCACGGCGCGAGCCTCCTCCGCGCGCCGACGGGTCTCCTCGACCCCCTCCGCCGCCATGGCGTGCGGGGCGTCCGGCTCGACGAAGATGTCGAGGACCGTCGCGATGTCGGTGCCGATGCGGTCTTGGAAGGTGAGGATCTCGAGCGGCGATACCTCGACGTGACCGTAGGCGTGTTGTTGGAAGGCGCCGGAATCGGTCATGACCGGTCCATCGAAATCCAAGAGGCCATGGATCCCCTCGCGTTCCGCGCGGTCCCGCAGCGGCGGGCTCCGATAGGTGATGTACGACGACGTGATCAGCGCCCCCAGGCCGTAGCGGGCGCGGATCTCGCGGGGCGCGATCGCCTGCCGCGCCGGGTCCGGATGGACCACCGGCAGCAGCGCCGGGGTCTCCAGCGTCCCGTGCGGTGTCCGCAGGCGGCCGAGGCGGGCCCAACCGTCCCGGTCGACGATCTCGAACTCCGCCACGTTCACGCCTCCGCCGGCGACGCGTACCCGTCGCGGATCCGCCGCAGCAGGCCGACGAGCATGTCGCTCGTGAGCTTGCCGGTGTTCGTGTTCTGCGGGCTGGGGTGATAGGAGGCGTAGAGCAGGGGGCGGCCCGGACCGAGCGCGGCGACCCCGCCGTGGGCGAACGGAGCGGTCGGCCGCGCGACGCCGTACACCTCGGCGACCGCCGACCGGAGCGCGTCCCAGGCGAACCCCCCGAGCGCCAGGACCGCGCGCGCGTTCGCGAGCAGGCGGAGCTCTCGATCGAGATACGGCCGGCAGTGCTCGAGCTCGATCGGCCGCGGGTGGTTGTCGGGGGGGGCGCATCGGACCGCGGCGGTGAGGTAGAGGTCGCGATAGGAGAGCCCATCCCCGCGGTGGGTCGACGTCGGCTGGTTCGCGAATCCGGCCGCGTGGAAGGCGCGGACGAGGAACGCCGCCGATCGATCGCCGGTGAAGACCCGGCCGGTCCGGTTCGAGCCGTGCGCCGCCGGGGCGAGGCCGACGACCACGAGCCGCGCGCGAGGATCGCCGAACCCGGGGACGGCCCGGCCCCAATAGGTCTCGGTGCGGAACTCCCGCTTCTTCTCGGTCGCGATCCGCTCCCGGTAGCGGACCAGTCGGGGGCAGCGTCGACAGGCGACGACCTCGCGGCGGACCGCCTCGAGCGAATCGTTCATGCCCTCCTCCGGCGCGCCAGCCCGCCGACCCCCTAATAGGGTTCACGGCGCGTGCTCACGGCCGGTGACCTACCCCTTTAGACACCCTCCTCCCCTTCCGGGCCGATGAGCGATACCCGAGTCTCGCGCGGGGTCCGGATCCGCCTCGGCGCCGTGGACGGCGATCTGCGGGCCGAAGCGAACGTGCGCATCGAGGTCGACGGCCGGCTGGTCGTCGCCGGGGCGGCCCGCTTCGAGGGGAGCGCGGAGGTGCAGGGCTCCATGGAGTGCGCGGAGATGCGCTGCGAGAACGGCGCGATGCGGGTCCACGGCGATCTGCTCGTCCACGGCGACCTCCGCTCGGAGGATGGCACGGTGGAGATCGGCGGGGCCTTGACGGCGGCCGACGTCGATGTCGACCGACGCCTGCACGTGGAGGGCCCGGCGAAGGTCGGCCGCGTCGAGGTCGGCGGCGTCCTCGAGACGATGCACGGCCTCGAAGCGACCTCGGTCTCCGTCGGGGGCCGGTTCGAGGGGCACGGCGCCCTGCGCGCCGGATCGGTCGACGCCGGCGGCGCCGTCGACGTGGAGGAGGTGACCCTCGAGCGGCTCGAGGCCGGCGGAAAGATCCGGCTGCGGTCGGGGACGGTCCGAGACGAGATCGAGGTCGGCGGGATGTTCGAAGCGAGCGGGCCGCTGACGTTCGGGGACCTCGACGTCGGCGGGATGGTCAACCTCGCGGGCCCGGCGCACGGGCGGTCGATCTCGGTGGGCGGGATCCTGCGCGCGCACGACGACCTTGAGTTCGACGAGCTGCGCCTCGGCGGCTGGGGGGAGATCCGCGGGGCGGCGAAGGGGCGCGCGGTCGACGTCGGGGGCCGCCTGAAGGTCGGCGGGGACCTCCTCTGCACCGGCGAGGTGAGCGTCGGGGGCTCGCTCGCCGCCGGCGGTCGCGTGGAGGCGGATCGGCTGACGATCGGCGGGATGGCGGCGGCCGATCGCGTCCTCGCTCGCGATCGGATCGAGGTGGGCGGGGCCATCCGGACGGAGCACGGGGCGAAGGCGGCGACGATCCTCCTCCACCGAAAGTCGCGGGCGGAAGGTCCCCTCGTCGGGGGCCGGATCGTTCTGGAGAGCCGGGCGCGGGCCGGCGATATCTACGGCGCCGAGGTCGTCCTCGAGGAGGGGGCCGAGGCGGCGCGCGTCGTCGGCGAGGTCGTCCGGATCGGGGAGGGGGCGCGCGTGGGCGAGCTCCTCTACCGCACGTCCGCGACGATCGACCCACGCGCTCGACTGGCGACCCCGGCTCGCCAGGTCGCCGACCTCGGGCCGGCTCCGCCGTAGGAGGGCTCCGGACGATGATCCCCCCGCCGAGGGAGGAGCGCGCCGCGACGCGGCGCCGGGAGCCGACGGATCTCTACGCGACGATCCTCGAGGTCATCAAGAGGCACCGCGGCCGGGCCCGGATCACGCGCATCAGCTACGGCGCGGGAATGCCGGTCGACCGCCTCCGCCTCGCGCTCGACCGTCTCCTCGAGCTCGGCCTGCTCTCCCGCGTGGAGGACGACGGGCGCGCCTACTTCGACGTGACCGCTCGGGGCCAAGAGTTCCTCGACACCTATTGGAAGATGAAGGCGTACATCGAGGTCCTGGGGATCGCGACCGACCGTCGGTCCCTCCGGCGACCGGTCTGACCCGGACCGCCGTCCCGCCGCGACCCCGGGGGCCGGCGCGGACGAGGGTCGCGCCTCAGCTGTAGCGCGGCACCGAGGGGTCCACCATCTGCGACCAGAGGTCGATCCCCCCCGTGAGATTCGCGACCCGTTCGAAGCCCTCGGCCTCGAGGTACGCCGCGATCAACTGCGAGCGGCCGCCCACATGGCAGTAGACGACGACCTCCCGGTCGCGAGGGATCTCGGCGAGCCGATCGAGGACCTCCCCCATCGGGATGTGGAGGGAGGGTTCGATGACGGCGACCTCCCGCTCGTCCGGCTCCCGCACGTCGAGGAGGAGGAGCGTCTCCGGCGCCTCGCGGAGCCGGCGGGCGACCTCCTCGGGGGTGGCGATCCCGACCATCCCCGCCCCCGTGCCGCTCCTCCTTATGGCGTTGCGCCGCCGGATCGGCCCGCGCCGGTGCGACGCCGCGCGGGATCGGTACGACCCCGACCGGAGGAGCCGGATCGCGGAGCTCGTCGACGCGGGCCGACGGGGGCCGAAAGGTCGGATCCTGGCTCCCTCCGAGCCGGCGGGCGTTCGGCTCGTTTCTCCGGCGCGGGAGGCGATGGGGCGCCTCTCGGGGCGATGGCCGGGCGGCGCCACGGGCCCCGTCGGAAGCGCCGGTCGCGCGGGGAGTCTTCAAGCCGTTCCACGGGGTGCGGGAGCCATGGTGGAGGTCCCCTCCTTCGGGCGATGTCCCGGCTGCGGCGGGCTCCTGACGGAACCGCTTGGCGGGAACGTCCACTGCTTCGTCCGATGCACCTCCTGCGGCGCCGAGTACGAGCTGGACGATCCGCGCTTGGCGGGGGCGGACCGCGCCGCGGCCGCCCCCGAGCCAAACCCTTAATCGGCGGGGGGGCTCCGTTCCCCCCTCCCATGGGGGACCAGGACCTTTCCAACGAGCTCGAAGGGCAGGGCTACCAGCTCACCGGCCGCCACTCCGCGGTGAAGCTCTGCTACTGGACCCGCCAATCGCTCGTGAACGGCCGCGACTGCTACAAGGGGCGGTTCTACGGGATCCAGAGCCACCGGTGCCTCCAGATGAGCCCGGCGATCGACTCGTGCAACCTCCACTGCCGCTTCTGTTGGCGCAACCAGGGATGGGAGAACGACGAGACGATGACCGAGTACGACGACCCGGAAGGGCTCCTCGATCGGTCGATCGAGGCGCAGCGTCGGATCCTCTCGGGGTTCAAGGGGGACCCGGCGATCGACCTTGCCCGGTGGGAAGAGACGCAATCGCCGCGGCACATCGCGATCAGCTTGACCGGGGAGCCGACCCTCTACCCGAAGATGAACCGGTTCCTCGAGCTGTGCCACGAGCGCGGGATCACGACCTTTCTGGTCACCAACGGCACCAACCCCGACGCGTTGCGCGCGCTCGATCCGCTCCCGACGCAGCTCTACGTCTCGGTCACCGCTCCGAACGCCGAGGTCTTCCGCCGGCTCACGCTCCCGGCGCAGGAGGATGCGTGGGAGCGCCTCCGCGAGTCGCTCGCCATCGTGCGGGACCTCAAGACCCGACGGGTCGTGCGCCACACCCTCGTCAAGGGATGGAACCTCGGGTGGGTCGATGCCTACGCCGAGCTCGATCTGATCGCCCGCCCCGACTTCATCGAGCCGAAAGGGTACGTCTACATGGGCAAGTCGCGCCAACGGCTCGGCACCGACCACGTCCCCTCGCACGAGGAGATCGGTGGCTTCGCCCGCGCCCTCGCGCGCCGAACGGGCTACCTCCTGCTCGACGAGTCGCCCGACTCGAAGGTCTATCTCCTCGGGGCGCGGAGCGACGGTCGATTTTTGGACGGGCTCGCCCCGGAACGGGGAGAGCCCCTCCCGGTCCTCGCGTAACGCGGATCCGCGACCGCCCGCAGGAGGCGGTCGACGGGCCGCCAGCCGGCGATCTCCTGCGCGATCGATGGGTCGCGGGGTCGTCCGCGGCTGCGGTGCAGCCAGATCGGGCGGATCCCCGCCGCGCGGGCGCCCAGCACGTCGGCCTCCCACGAATCCCCGATCATCACCGCCGCCCGGGCCGGGACCCCCGCGCGATCGAGCGCGCGTCGGAAGATCTCCGGATGCGGTTTCGCGACGCCGACCTCCTCGGACGTCACCAAGAAATCGATCGCCGTCGCGAGCCCGATCACCGACAGCTTGCGGCGTTGTTCCTCGACCCGATGGTTCGTCACGACGCCGATCGCCGCCCGCGCCCGCAGACGGGAGAGCGCCTCCCCCGCCCCGGGGACCGCTCGCTCCTCCGCGGCGTAGGCGATCTGGTAGACCTCGCTCGCCTCCTCGGCCTCGCGACGGGAGAGCCGGAAGCCGCAGTACATCGCGAGGCGGGCGATCCGTCGGGTCCGGGCGTCCTCCGGATCGAGGCGCCCCCGGACGACCTCGTCATGCATCTCGTTGAGGAGCCGGACGTACTCGCGGCTGCGCGCGGCCATCGGGCGATGGGAGAACGCCGGCCATCGCGTTGTCACGGCGGCGAGTCCCGCGCGCCGCGCCCACCGCCAATCGTAGAGCGTGTCGTCCAGATCGACCAGAACGAGGGACGGAACGCGGGTCATCGCCCGGGGAGGATGTCGTTCCGTTCCCATCGACCGGACCCCGTCGCCGACCTGCGACGATCGAGCGCCCGTCCGGCCGCGGACCGATCTAGCCGAGCCGCCAGCTCAGGACCTCGACCAGGACCGCCACGGCGAATCCCAGGCCGATGATGACCCACGGGTGGATCTTGACCGCCCGGGTCTCCTCCATGTCGTAGTATTGGATGAGACCCGCGGCGCTCGAGAACCCGCTGCGGCGACTGTCGGGCATCGCTCTCCGCGAGCGAGGCGGGCGTATATAAGGCCTCGGCGCCGCCGACTATCGGTACCACGCCGAAGCGTCCCAGACCGAATCCTCGACGCTCTCCCGGAGCCGGCCGATCAGCCCCGGACCGATCGACTCCATGCCGCCGCTCAGGATCCGCTCGAAGAGCGGCCGCGGGGGAGCGAAGCGCACGGCGCGATGGGCGGCGACCCCCGTGGTCTGCGCGAGGGCTTGCAGGGCCATCTCCCGGTCCCCCATCTCGTCGACGAGCCCGAGCGCCTGGGCGCGCTGCCCCGTCCAGAACTCTCCGGTCGCGAGCGGCCGGATCTCCTCGATCGGACGCTTCCGCTCCTTCGCGACCACGTTCACGAAGAGCTCGTAATCCTCGTGCAGGACCGCTTGGAGCTTCCCGCGCTCCTCGTCGGAGAGGGGACGCAGCCCCTGGTAGGCGTCCTTGTGCCGTCCTTCGTGGAGGAGTTCGACCGATATGCCCAGGCGACGCAGGAGGTCGTGGACCGCGAGATGCGGGAGCACCACGCCGATCGATCCGACCGCCGACTCGGGGTAGGCAAAGATCCGTCGCGCGCCGAGCGCCGCGAGGTAGGCCCCCGACGCCCCCATCGCGCCGATGCTGGCGAAGACCGGCTTGACCTGGTCGAGCCGCTTCACCGCGAGATAGAGGTCCATCGAGGCGATCGACTCCCCTCCGCCGCTCGAGATATCGAAGAGGACCCCCTTGACCCCCGGACGCTCGCGCAGCGCCCGCAGGAGCCGGACGAACGGTTCGACCGAGCGCTCGCGGATCGTGCCGCGGAACTGGACGACGCCGAGTTTCTCGAACATGGGTCCCCGCGGAAGAACGGCCGAGCGCGGATATAATGGCGCAAGGAAGGATGGGTAATCGGGCGACCCCGACGGGTCGCGGCCCGGGAGAGCACGACGACGGCAGCGGATCCCGTCCCGATCGCCGAACCGCCCGCGGGCTTCGGGAACCAGACCGACTGGTTCGAGCGGGTCTGCGACGGGCTCGTGCTGCTCGAACCGTTCCCGCTCGCGAGCGTCGAGCGGGCCGTGGAGCGGTACGCGCAGGCGATCGAGGCCCACCGCGCCAGCGCGAGGCTGCCCGCCCCCGGGGATGTTCCGGAGCCCCGGACCCGCGCCCGGGTCGCCCGGCTGCGGGCCGACCACGACCTCTTCCGCCTCTCGATCGAACAGCTCGCGTGGTTCCTCGCGATCGTCCGGGAGGAGGACCACGGGGGGCACCGCCAGGCGCTCGGCCAGTACGGTCGCCTGGTCTGCGAGGCGATGCGTCGTCACCTCGCGGAGGAGAGCGCGCTCCCCGGCCCCGCGCGCACCGCCGGGAAAGGTTAATGGGCCCGGGCCCTCGGTCGGCGGTCGGACGATGAGCGAGCGGGCGTTGGAGGCGGTCTGGGTCGAGAAGTACCGCCCGCCCTCGCTCAAGGAGATGAGGGGGCTCGAGGGGATCGTCCCTCTCCTGCGGGCCTACGCCGAGAAGCGCTCGATGCCCCACCTCCTCTTCGCCGGCCCCCCCGGGACCGGGAAGACGACCGCCGCCCTCGCCCTCGCGCACGACCTCTACGGCGAGGAGTGGCGCTCCAACTTCCTCGAGCTCAACGCGTCGGACGAGCGCGGGATCGACACCGTACGGACCAAGATCAAGGAGTACGCCCGCACCTCGCCGCTCGGCGACGTCGGCTTCAAACTCCTCTTCCTGGACGAGGCCGACAACCTCACGGCGGAGGCGCAGGGGTCGTTGCGCCGCCTCATGGAACGCTACAGCGCCAGCTGTCGGTTCGTGCTCTCGTGCAACTATTCGAGCCGTCTGATCGACCCGATCCAGTCCCGCTGCGCGGTCTTCCGCTTCCGCGGGTACGCCCCCGATGCCGTCCGGGCCGAGCTGGACCTCATCGCGGGAAAGGAAGGCAAGCGGCTCGACGCCGACGCGCGCGATGCCATCGTCACCGCCGCGGCCGGGGACATGCGGCGCGCCGTGAACTTTCTCCAGCTCTCGGCGACCGACACCGACCGGGTGACGATCGCGTCGGTGACGGCGCACGCGGCCGTCCCGCTCCGCAGCGAGGTCCGCGCCCTCCTCGAAGCCGCCGCTCGGGGGGAGTTCTTCGAGGCCCGGGAGGGGCTCTATCGGCTGTTCAGCGATCGCGGCGTGAGCGGCGAGGACCTCGTCCGCGCCTTCCACAGCTACCTCCCCGAGCTGCCCGAAGAGCTGCTCTCGACCCGGGGCAAGATCGAGATGATCGAGGCGCTCGCCGAGGTGGAGTTCCGCATCGCCCAGGGCGCCACCGACCGGATCCAGGTCGAGTCGATCCTGGCGCACCTGGCCCGCCTCGGTCTCGGACGGCCCCGGCCGTGACCGCCCGCCAACGCCCGATCGCGGGGAAGCCGTCCGTCATCCGTCGGGCGACGGTCGCGGGCCGGCTGACGCTGCGCCCGTCCACGGTCCGCGCCCTCCGCGCGGGGTCGATCGACAAGGGCGATCCGCTCGCCACGGCGGAGACGGCCGGGCTGCTCGCGATGAAGCGGACCTCGGAGCTGATCCCGCACTGTCATATCGTGCCGCTGACCGCGAGCTCGGTCGCGATCTCGGTCGACGCCCGAGGCGTGAGGGCGCGCGCCGAAGCGGAGTCCTTCGGCGCCACCGGGGTGGAGATGGAGGCCCTCGTCGGGGCGAGCGTCGCGCTCCTCACCGTGTGGGACATGGTCAAGTACTTGGAGAAGGATGCGCGCGGCCAGTACCCCCGAACGGCGCTCGGCCCGGTGCGGGTGCTGCGCAAGTACAAAGGAACGAGGTCCCCCCGATGACGCACCCCACTCCCAATGCGAACCGGCACCACCTGGACGGCGATCGCCACCTCGGATTCGCGATCCTCTCGGTCTCCGACACGCATACCGAGGAGGACGATCCGAGCGGTCAGCTGGCCCAGCAGCTCGTCACGAGCGCCGGCCACACCGTGGCGCGCTACAAGCTCGTCGCGAACTCCGTCGCCGACGTCCGGGACACCCTCGAGCCGTGGCTCGGCGAGCCGCCCGTCGAGTGCGCGATCACCGTCGGTGGCACCGGGGTCAGTTCCCGCGACCGCACGGTCGCCGCGCTCGAGGCGATGGGGGGGATCAAGCTCGACGGCTTCGGCGAGCTCTACCGGTCGCTGAGCTTTCAGGAGGTCGGGGCGCTCGCCCTGCTGAGCCGCGCGAGCCTCTACGTCCTGCACGGGAAGCCGGTCTTCGCGCTGCCGGGATCCGAGCGGGCGGTTCGTACGGCCACGGAGAAGCTGATCCTCCCCGCTGTCCAGCACCTGGTCGAAGAGCTCGAGCGTTAACGACGCCCCGTCGCGCGCCGGCGCATCGCGAGACCCCCGAGCGGGGGAGGGCCCGGGTCGAGGATCTGCGGCGCGAGTCCTTGGTTCGCGCAGATGTCGCGCCACGCCGTGTTCGCGTCGACGTGGTGGGCCAGAAGCACCCCGCGATCGCTGAGCGCCTCCCAGGCGCTCCGAAGCTCGAAGCGCGCCCGCGCCGGGTCCGGGCCGTTGTCGTAGAAGAAGAGGTCGACCCCCCGAACCCCGGCGAGGACGCTCCGCAGGCGCTCTTCGGTGTTGCCGAGCACGAGGCTCCAGCGCGTCCGCAGCGGCGGGGGAACGAACTGCCCGACGGAAACGTTGTCGACCCCCGCCGACCGCCCGGCGGAGGAGCCGGGGCCGAGCGACGTCAGCTCCCCGAAGCCGTTCGCCTCGAGTCCCGCGAGCAGCCACGCGGTCGAATACCCCGGCCGGACCCCGGTTTCGACCACCTGCCGGGGGGCCAGCGCGCGCACGAGAAGGTAGAGGAGCACTCCCTGCGGAAGCTCCCGGAGGAAGGCGGCTCCGGCCCCGCGGCCGAGCAGGAGGTCGGTCAGGTCGGTGCGGGTCAGGTCCTGCCGGTACCGCTGGAGCGTCTCCAGGCTCGCGCCGGTCAACTCTCCGACGTGGGCGAGGCTCCC
>JAJZMW010000015.1 GCA_021848165.1 Thermoplasmata archaeon | reverse complement strand
GGCAGGAGATCTCCGTGACGACGAGCTGGCCGAAGTACA
This sequence comes from Thermoplasmata archaeon, assembly GCA_021848165.1. Lineage (GTDB taxonomy): Archaea > Thermoplasmatota > Thermoplasmata > Lutacidiplasmatales > UBA184 > Lutacidiplasma. Next base: position 16,010 of record JAJZMW010000015.1, on the reverse strand, counting down.
CCTTGTACCTGCCGTACCCCGTGCCGGTGATGAACGATACCTCGGACCGGGAGAGGCGGGCATCGGCGAGCGCGGCCTCGAGGGCGCGTTCCGCGTCCTTTACAATGTCGATCCCGACCGCACTCAGGGACTTCCCGAGAATCCGAGAATCGTCGCCCAGGACGACGCACTTCGCCGTGGTCGAGCCGATGTCCACCCCCGCGACGATGCCGCTCATGGGGAAGCCGCACCCGGTGCGGCCGCGACCGCGCGTCGCTGTTCGAGGGATTCGAAAAACGCGTCCATCCGATTCTTGATCTGGGCCGGCGCGAAGTACCGCGGATCCTGATGGTCGGATTCGATGTAGAGCGTCGGCACACCCTGCTCGTGGATCAGCCAGTCTCTCAGGTCGCCCTGGCCGGCGGTAAACGAACGACACGACTTGATGCCGTGGATGATGACCGCGTCGACATCGTACTCCTTCACATAATCCGCGATGATCTGTCGACGCAGGGGCCAGGACTGGTTCACGTAGGCGCCGAGGCTGTACTCCGCGATACTTTCGAACGGACGGGCGGGGTCGTGCCGGAATCCGCGGTCAAAGAGCCCACCGACCTTCGGGTAGGTGGCCACCACGGAGACCGCACTCCACTTCCGGAAGAAATCCCAGAAGGTCCGGTAGTTGGTGTACGGCGGAACTCCCTCAACGAGAACGCGATATTTCTCCTCGGGCAAGGGAAAGTTCCTGTCCCTCACTCGGGCTCGTACTTCCTCGTTCACCACCCCGTAGAAGTCGGCGGCCTCCGGTGTTCCCCGGAGAACGTTGATGGGGAACATGTAGAAAATGGACTCGAAGTAGGCCTCGATGGGCGAAGGCCGCAACCGACCGGCCCGAAGGAATTCGACCCATCCCTCCTCCGCCCGACGAGACTCGGCTAGAATCTTCTTGAGCTCGCCCATGTCGAAGGCACGCCCCGTGCGCTTCTCGAGGAGGTGGACGAGATCCCAGAGCTGGCTCACGAGGTAGGCGATGTCCTCCTGGCGCGGGTGATCCTCCCGCATGTACGGCACGTCGAACGTGAAGAGGGGCGCACCGTAGGACTCGGCCAGCGCTTCCCACCACTTGACATACACGTAGCAACCCGAGAAGCTGCACACCAGCAGATCCGGCCGCGGGATCTGGCCGAACGAGGTCCGTCCGCCCCGGTCCTGGAGGCCGAGGTCGTTCTTCACATACCCGCAGACATCGAGGCCGTAGCCCATCGACTCCGAGTGGAGGATGTTGTCGAGCGACTGGTGCTTGATGGCGCAGTTGAGCGCGACGATCTCCGGGAACACGACCTCGTAGCCGAACGAGCGAACGATCTCCGTCAGGTTGCCCCCCACCAGCATGTAGGCGATGGGTCGCGATCGATCCGGCGCGGCGAGCCGGGCGTAGTACTCCTCCACGAGCTTCCGCTGCAACCCCCGTGCGTCGCGGAGGAAGGCGGGCGAAACGCCGGATGTCTCGGGCCGCGGCGCGGACGATTCGGCCATCGGTTCAACTCTCGACGGGACCCGGTCGAACGGCCGGTCCTCCGCAGCGGCCACAGAAATCGAAGTCGTCCGGGAGGCCCGCTGCGCCGCACTTCGTGCAATGGCGCGAGGGCCGGCCAAAGAGAAAGTCCGCGCCCCGGCCGTCGGCCAGGCGCTGGCGGAGGCCGGCGACGTCGGGCCGGCGCTTCTCGACGAAGGCGTGCATTCCCTCGTGCGGTTCTCGGTCCGTGAAATGGAGCGACAACCACTCGCGGCCGTGGCCGATGGTGCTATGCCACGCGAGCTCCTTCCAAAAGTTCACCTGCTGTTTGGTGTACCGTAGGCACTCCGGGAACATCCCGAGCAGCCGTTGGCAGAGATCGTCCACGGCGGCGTCCAGCGGGGTCAGGTCGATCCGGTAGCCGTCGGCGCCACGACGGGCTTGATCGATCTCGCTCGGGGTCGGCTCGTCGACCAGCTTGCCTCCGTGCCGGATGGAGGGGGCGACCTGGCTCACGAGGCCCCAGTCCAACGCCTTCGCCGCGGGAATCCGCTCGTTGAGCAGGAGCATCGCCCGGGCCCGCCGATCCCCGACGGTCAGCGGCAGCCACTGGGTCGCCCCACCGCAGGCGACCGAACCGACCCCGACGCCCACCTGTCCCAGGTAGACGTGGGAGGCGGCGACCGACAGATCGCAGGCCAGCTGAAGCTCGTTCCCCCCCCCGACGGCGATCCCGTTCAGTCGAGCGATCGTCGGCTTGCCGCAGCGGAGGAGAGCTTCAACGGCGCTCTGGAAGAGTCCCATGTACTTCCAGTACTCCCGGGGCCGTTGGGTGTACGTCTCGGCGTACTCCCGCACATCCCCCCCCGTGCAGAACGCCGAGCTTCCGGCTCCGGTGAGCACGAGGACGCCGACGGCGTCGTCGAGGGCGGCGTCCCGGACGGCGTTCGCGAGCTCCTGGAGCGTGTTCGTCAAGTAGGCGTTGTACGAGTTGGGGCGGTTCAGGGTGATCCGGGCAACGCCATCGCCTTTCTCATAGAGCAGGTCGCGGAACTGGAGAGTTCCGGGACGGGAGGGTGCTATGTTCTCGTCGACGGAGGGTGCATCCGGTCCCTCGGTATGAATCTTGGACATGACGGAGTCCCCGAATCTCGAACGGGGGATCCGAGGATGCGGATTGCCCCGTACCCGTAAGGGGTCGAGCCGGCCCTCGGAGGGGCGTCGACCGGATCAGGGGGGTTGTCCGGGATCCGACGGTCGGTGCGCTGGACCGAACCGCTCCTCGATCTCCCGGCAGATTTGGGCGACCTCGGCCATCTCCGCCGGCGAGAGGAGCTCCCGCGCCATCGGGAAGAGCACCCGGTCCTCCTTGTCGATATGGAATCGGAGGAGGTCGTCCACCGCCTCGGTGGCGGCGAGGATCCGGGACCATGCCTCCGTGGCCCCCGGATCCGACTCGATCCGATCGGTATCCCGGGAGAGAGTGGACTGGTGCTCACGAAGCGCCACGTGGTCCTGGAGCATCACTCCTACCGGACCCCCCTCGGAGCCCACGTGGCGGGCGATGGCAGGGAACAGTCCCTCCTCTTCTTTGCGACCGTGGAGGCCGTCCACCTCCCGCGCCAAGAAGCGCGCGAACCCGGCCGCGGAGGCCCGTGCCGTCGACGGCGGCGGGTCCTTCTCGGGGAAGGGCCCCAGCACGCGTCGGAATTCCTGCAGGCGGCGGAGGAAGATCCTATGCTCTTCCATGAGGACGGCAATGGGGTCGTGTCCGATCGACACCGGCAAGAGCTCCTTCTCCCGGGCTCCGTCGATTTCGCGCGTTCCACCCGCATCGTGGCGGTTCCGTGGAACCCCCGTCTCCCGAGCCTGGACGGCCCACCAGCGACTCTCGGGACTTATCCGTTTGCCCGTCCTCCCGCCGCGGGATCCCGTAAGCGAGGGGAGGGGACGCACCGATGTCGGTTCGATTCGAGACCGAGGGAGCCATCGCCTGGATCACCCTGGACCGTCCCGAAGCGCTCAATGCCATCGATCCGGAGACTCACACCGCGCTCGTGAGAGCCTGGGAACAGGTGCGGGACTCCCAAGACCTGCGCGTCGCCGTCCTCACCGGGGCGGGCCCGCGGGCTTTCTGCGCCGGCGTCGACCTCAAGCGGGTGGGCGAATTCTATCGGGACGCGCCCGCCGATCGGCGGGTCGCTGCGTGGAATCGTCGGCCGGGCATCGGCGGCCTCACCCGCAATCTCGAGGTCGGCAAGCCGGTCATCGCCGCGGTGAACGGTCTGTGCCTGGGCGGCGGGCTCGAGCTCGCGCTGGCCTGTGATCTTCGGTTGGCGAGCGCCAATGCCGCCTTCGGCCTTCCCGAGCTCCGATGGGCGATCATCCCGGGTCAGGGCGGCACCCAGCGGCTTCCGAGGGCCATCCCGCCGGCGATCGCCCTCGAAATGATCCTGACCGGCCATCCCATCGGGGCCCGGCGGGCGGCCTCTTTGGGTCTCGTGAACGCGGTGGTTCCCCGCGCCCGGCTGCGGACGGCGGCTCGGTCCATGGCCCGAGCGATCGCGGCTCATCCGCCCCGCGTGGTTCGGGCGGCGTTAGCGGCGGTGCGGCGCGGCCTTGAGCTTCCCCTCGCCGACGCGCTCCGTCTCGAACAGGAGTTGGCCGATCCGCTCCGCGACAGTCCCGACAACCGCGAGGCGCGAGCGGCCTTCTTGGCCAAGCGGGCCCCGCGGTGGGCGGTCCGGGGAGCCGCTCCCGGTCCGTAGCCGTTGCCCCAACGGCCGGGCAGACTCCGGGGTAGCCGGGCCCCCTCGCTTCCCCGTAGACCGGTGTTGGCGAGGCGGCCGGGGGGCCGCGCGACGGAGCGGTGTTCCGACGGGGACGCGACCGCGGCGCTCCCCCGGCCGCCGGTCGGGGATACGCACACCCCTCCCGGGAAAGCGCTCCGATCCCACGATCTCCCGTCCGACCCGCCCGGCGGGAGCCTTGACGGGCCCGGCCCCACCGGATCCTCCGGTCGTGGCGAGTTCGTCGCTCCACATGCTCACCCGGGGGGTGATGCTGACCCGCTTCGCCACCGCGTACCCGGTGCTCGCCGTCGTCATCGGTCCCGTCGGACCGGTCTGGATCGCGTTCCCGCGGATCGTTCTCGCCATTCCTCCGGTGGCGCTCGCCCTCGCCTTCCTTCGCGGCCCCGCGCGCTACCTCTTCCTGACGCCCCTTATCGCGCTCGTCCTGGCGCACTTCTGGCTGGGGGAGCCGATCCCGCCGACCGAGGCGATCGGGGTGGCGATCGTCCTGGGCGGCACGATCGTGGTCAATCGCGACGGCGGCCCCGCGTCGGGCCATCCGGCCGTCGGCAGCGCGCCCGCGCGCTGAGCCCGGGACCGGGCGCCGCTCAGCCGACCGGAGTCGGGACGGTCGGACGGTAGCGCGGCGACAACCGCCCCACGATGGGGATCGGATGACCGCAGCCGCGACAGCGGTTCTCCTCGTCCAAGTTCCACGCGAGGATGGAGAATCCGAGTCGGCGGACCGCGACGGCCCCGCACGCGGGGCAGTAGGTGTGCTCGAGGGGATGTCCCCCGACGTTGCCGAGGTAGACGTAGCGGAGCCCCGCGTCGCGCGCGAGCGCATGGAGTCGCTCGAGCGTGGCGATCGGCGTCGGCGGAAGGTCGCGCATGAGATAATCGGGGTGCCACCGCAACAGGTGGAACGGCGTGTCGGGGCCGAGGCGATCGCGCACCTCCCGCGCGAGGGTTCGGAGCGCTTCGGGAGAGTCGCCGACCGTGGGGACGATCAGGTTCGTGATCTCGACGTGCACCCCGGCCCGCGCGAGGCCCTCCATCGTCCGGAGGATCGGGAGGTCGTCCTTGGCCGCGATGTACTTCCGCAGGAACCCGGCCTCGCCGCTCCCCTTAAAGTCCACGCTCACGGCGTCCAGGTGGCCCCGCAGGGCCGCGACGGCCTCGTCGGTCATGTAGCCGTTCGTGACGAAGTTCGCGAAGAGCCCCCGACGGCGCGCTTCGCGCATGATGTCGAGCGCGTACTCGAGGAAGATCGTCGGCTCGTTGTACGTGAACGTCACCCCCTCGCAGCCGAGGGCGATCGCCTCGTCGACCGCCCGCTTCGGGGGGAGCGAGCGGCCCTGGATCTCCCGCTCCTGCGAGATCGCGGCGTTCTGGCAGTACCGGCAGCGCCAGTTGCAACCGACGGTCCCGATCGAGTAGACCCGGGCGCCGGGCCGGAAGTGGGAGAGCGGCTTCTTCTCGACCGGGTCGACCTGCACCGCCGCCGCCCGCCCGTAGGAGAGGAGGACGAGCGACCCTCCTTCGTTCTTCCGTACGAAGCAGAAGCCGTGCGAACCCTCGGGGATGACGCAGTAGCGCGCGCACGCCGTGCAGCGGACCTTCCCGCCGGGCAACGGCACCCCGAGGGTCGCCGGGTGATGCGAGAGCGCCATCGATCCCGACGAGGGGGGCCCTGGGAGATAACGACCGCCGTCGCGTCGCCGCCGCGCGCATAGCCTTCAATAGCCGGTGCCCCTCCCCCGGCCGATGAGCGCCGCGCGCGCCCCCCCGGCCCCATCGTCCGTGGCGGACAAGGTCGAGACGAGGGTCCGCGCTCGCCTCGAGCCGGATCCCGCGATGTTCGCCCGCTTGGCGGCGACGCGGGCCGATCTCGTTCGGGCCGTCGGGCAGGCGGCCCGCCAGCAGAACCTTCCCCTCGTGCGCGCGCTGGTCGCGGGGAGCGCATCGCGCGGAACGTTCCTCCAGGATCGGCTCGACATCGACCTCTTCCTGCTCTTCCCCCCGGACCTCAAGAAGGAGGATCTCGCCAAGGCGGGGCTCGCGCTCGCCGAGACCGTGCTCGCGAACCCGCAGCGGAAGTACGCCGACCATCCGTACCTCCGAGGCGAATTCCACGGATTCGCCGTCGACGCCGTCCCCGGCTACGCGATCGCCGATCCATCGCACCCGCTCTCCCCGGTCGACCGGACCCCCTTCCACGACGAGTACCTGCGGGCGCACGAGACCCCCGCGCAGGTGGCGGACGTGCGCCTCGCGAAGCAGTTCCTCCGCTCGCTCGGGGTCTACGGCTCCGAAGCCCGGACCCAAGGATTCTCGGGATACCTGGTCGAGCTCCTCGTCCTCGCGACCGGGAGCTTCCGCGCGCTGGTGACCGCGGCGCGGACCTGGCGGATCCCGGTCCGGTTGCGCCCGCCCGCGGAGGACCCCCCCCGTCTGCCCGAGGAGGTCGCGCTGATCCTCGCCGACCCGGTCGACCCGAACCGGAACGTCGCGAGCGCCCTCTCGCGGCGGAATCTCGCGACGTTCGTGCTCGCGGCCGACGCGTATATGGCCCATCCGGACGAATCGTGGTTCCGACCGTTCCCGGCGCTCCGCATCGGCCGCGCCGAAGGACTCGAGCGGGTCCGGGCGCGCGGGTCGGAGGTCGTCGTCATCGAACTCCCGCGCCCCGAGCTCGTCGACGATACGCTCTATCCGCAGCTCCGCAAGGCGCAGCGGACGATCGAGGAGGAAGTACGGCGCGCCGGCTATTCGGTGCTCGGTTCGGCGAGCGCCCCCGGAGCGAAGGGGCTGTTGGTCGCGGTCGAGGTCGAGACGGCTCGCTTGCCCGCCGTGCGCCGGCAGGACGGTCCTCCGGTCGGCCTCGATCGCGTCGGCCATTTCCTCGAGAAGTGGACCCAGGCGAGCGCCCCGCGCCTCCAAGGACCCTACGTCGACGAGGAGGGACGCCTCGCGATCGAGGTCCGCCGGCCCGAGCGCGACCTCGTCCCGACGCTCCGGGAGATGCTGCCCCGCCTTTCGCTCGGTCGGAACTTGGCGGTCGGCCCGCGCTCCTACCCGCCGGTCCGTCCCCTCGCCGAGCAGCCGGAGTCCCCCGAGCTCGAAGAGCTCCTGCGGGACCTCCTCGGCAAGCGCCTGCCGTGGCTGCCGGCCGAGCGGCCCTGACGTCGCCGCCTCGGCCTAGCCGAGGTGGGGCCAGATGTCGCTGAAGAGGAACCAGACGGCCATCCAACCGAAGAAGACCACCGCGATCAGCGCCGCCCAGTCGCCGCGCGTGTAGACGTGCGAGCGGGGGTGAAGGGCGTTGACGATCGGATAGAGGCCGATCATCCCGAGGAAGCCGAGGACGACGGAGATCGCCCACGGCAGGCCGGCCGCGGTGACCGCCCAGGCGGCGATCCCCGATCCGAGCGCCAGGAGCCCGGCGATCGCCATGCCGAGCGTGATCTCGTACTCCTTCAGGACGAACGCCCGCTCGTCGAACTCGGGGAACTGGAACGTCGGCGTCTCCTCGCGGGCCTCCGCCCTGGTGGTGCGCACCTTCTTCGCCATCGCTCCGGGACCTTACCTTGGGTCAGGGCGGAGATAGGCGCGCTCAAAAAGCTCGTCGGCCCGGTAGGAACTGCGGACGAGGGGGCCCGAGGCGACCCCGGCAAAGCCGAGCGACTCGGCCAGCGCCCCCCAGCGGTCGAACGCCGCGGGGGGAACGAACTCGGCGATCGCGAGATGGTCCGCGCTGGGTCGGAGGTACTGACCGAGGGTCACGAGGTCGACCCCGGCCGAGCGGAGGTCGACCAGGGCGGCCCGCACCTCGTCGTCGGTCTCCCCGAGTCCGAGCATGAGGGAGCTCTTCGTCACGAGGCCGGGCGGGCCGAGCTCCTTGGCGGCGCGGAGCACCGCGAGGCTCCCCCCGTAGCTCGCGCGGTGATCGCGCACCCGAGGGGAGAGGGAGCGGACCGTCTCGAGGTTGTGGGCGAGGACCTGCGGTCGGGCCCCGAGGACGGTCGCGATCGCGTCCCGGTCGCCGCCGAGGTCGCCGATGAGGATCTCGACCCGGACCCGCGGGGCGCGGACGTGGATCTCCCGCACGGTCTCGGCGAGGAGGGAGGCGCCCCCATCGGCGAGGTCGTCCCGACAGACCTGGGTGAGCACGACGTAGGAGAGCCCGCTCGCCGCGATCGCGCTCGCGACGCGACGCGGTTCGTCGGCGTCGACCGCCCCCTTCGGCCAGTGGGTCGTCACCGCGCAGAATCCGCACCGCCGCGTGCACGAGGTTCCGAGCAGCATGATCGTGGCGGTACCGCTCGACCAGCACTCGGAGAGGTTCGGGCACCTCGCTTCTCGGCAGACCGTCCCGAGCGAGAGGCGATCGAGCGTCGAGCGGAGTTCCCGATAGCGCGCTCCGAGCGGCGGGCGGGTCCGGATCCACGCCGGGAGCCGGGGCGGGGGGGCCGGGACCGGCGCGCCCACCGCATCGAGCGACTCGGTCACGGGCGCTCGACCCGGACCGCGCGTTTATCCTTTGCCGCGGGCGCGCGCCGCCGTGCGGCCGAGACAGGGCTCACTCGCGCGGGCGTCCGCACCCCATGCAGAATCTTGAGCCGGGACGGAAGAGCCGGCCGCAGGCTGGGCAGAAAACGGAGGGAGGCAGGGGAGGCCCCGCGTCGGACCCCGGAGCCGGGGCGGGCGGCGGCGCGACACCGGAAGTGCTGGAGTCTCGAGCGAGGGCGGGAGGTGGCGGCTCGGCAACGACCGCCGGGAACGACGCGGAGATCGGTTCCGGGCTCGGTGCGGGGGAAGCGACCGGCGGAGCGGAGGGGTACGAGGGCGGCGACGGAGGGCCGACAAGGGGAGCCTGCGGAGCCGAGAGCGCCGTCGCCCGGGAGGGATCGCCGGGGGGCGCTCCGGCGCCGGCCAGGGCCCCATCCTCGGGGGGGGAAGTCGGAAAAGTTCGCGGGGGAGCGCGGCGCCGCCGTCGGACGAGGGAGAGTCCCACGATGGCGAGGACGACCGCCGCCGCGATCCCTCCCACCAGGACGTACCCGAGGATCCCGGGCAGTCCCAGGAACGAGGGGGGGATCGCCTGATAAGAGACCTGGACGGAGGCGGGCCCCCCGACGACCTGAATGGTGACGGACGAGCGGTTCGTGGCATAGCCGCCGATCGAACCGATGACGAAGTCGAACGTGCCGTTCGGCTCCGGGATGGCGATCGTGGAAGTCGTGGAGTTGACCGAGGTCGACCCGATCGCGACCGACCAGACGGTTCCAGTAGGCAGCCCGGTCTCCGAGAAGGTGATCGGGTAAGTGAACGGACGATAGGTCACCGCGGTCGGCGCCGGGGTCGACCCCGCCACCGAGAGCCCGCCGGAGTATCCCGGCACGGCTTGATATCCCGCCACGCCGCCGAAGCGGTAGGTGTACGAGCCGTTCGCGACGGAGAACGATACGCTCGCGACCCCGGTGCTCGCGTGATAATCCGCCCCCCCTCCGGTCGAATTGAGCCAGACCTGCCAAGCGTGGCCCCCGGGGAGGCCGGTCGCGGAGAACACCGCGACGTAGGTGAACGGCGCGAAGGAGACGGTCACGGGCGGCGGAGGGGTCCCCTGGACGGTGAGGGTTCCCGGGGGGGCGGTGTACCCGGCGGCGACGAGCCGGAACGCATAGCTCCCGTTGGCGAGCGCGATCGTCGCGGTGAACGTCGACGAATTGACGATCCACGTCGGATCGGGGCCGCCCGCGCCGGACGATCGCGGGGTCGGCGAGCTCACCACGACCGACCACGGGGTTCCGCTGCCGAAACCGGTCGCCTCGAACGTCGCCGCCACGGTGAAGTCGAACGCGATGTCGACCGTAGCGCCCGTTCCGGCGACCGCGATCGTCCCGGACGAGTACGGCCACGCGAGGTAGGAGCCGTTCCCGCCGATCGAGTATCCCGCGGTGCCGTTCGGCAAGTACTCAAGGATCGACGAGAGCGGGAGGGAGATCGCGGCGGTCCCCACGCGGACCGACCAGGCGCGACCGATCGGCATCCCCGTCTCGTTGAACCAGACCGGATACGTGCTCGGGCCGCGCGCGGCGAACTGGAGGAGGATCGTCGCCGAGCCGTTCGCGATCGTGAACGACCCGCGGGCCGGCTGCGCGACGAACCCGGCGACCCCCTCGACGGAGAACGAGTAGCTGCCGTTCGGGAGGGGGACGTCGATCGAGGAGCCGCTCCCCGTATACGGGGTCCCGTTGACCGAGACCGACCACGCGGTCGAGAGGGGGAGCCCCTCTTCGGAAAAGTGGGCGAGGTAGTTCACCGGAGTGTAGACCAGCGTCAGCATCGCGACCGAGCCGTTCGCGATGACCCCGTCGCCCGTCGAAGGAAGGGTCGTCTGACGCCAGCCCGGGATCGGCAGGATGCGATAGGTGAACGATCCGTTCGGAAGGAACGTCGTGATCGGCGCCCCGACCGACGCATTCAGGGTGGTGCCGTTCACGGCGACCGACCAGGTCCCCGAGGGGAGCCCCGTCTCTTGGAAGGTGACGGCGTACGTGACCCGGGAGAAGCGGATCGGCTCGGTGGCGCTCGCGCCGGCGATGACGATCGTGCCCGACCCCGGGGACGGCTGCCACCCCGGTCGAGAGACGGCATAGTCGTAGGTCCCGTTCACGACCGGGAGGAGGATCGTCGCGTTGGCCGACGACCCCGATTCGTTCACCGGTCCCCGGAGGGTCACGCTCCAGATCGTTCCGGTCGGCAGGTCGCCCGGCTCGGTGAAGTTGATGGTGAGCGGCGCACGGAAGGTCACGTTGACGGTGGCGTTCTCCCCGGCCACCGTCACCGCGCCGACCGCCGGCGCGGCGACATACGGCGCGAAGGAGCTCGCGATCGAGAAGCGGTACGAACCGTTGAACGCGGGAAGGCTGAGGGACGGAGTGTCCGTCGTGAGAGTGGAGTTCAGCGGTCCCGTGCTGCGGACCGACCAATTCGTGCCGCTCGGAAGCCCGATCTCGTGGAACGTGATCTGGTACGGGGCGACGGCGAGACTCTCGTTGAGGTGGCCACCCGTCGGGAGGTAGACCTCCCGGGAGGTGGGAAATCTCCCCGGAAAGCTCGCGTTGATCCAGTAGAGCCCTTCCATGTACTGGCCGTCGTAGACCCCGCTCGCTTGGTATGGGAGCGGATTGGCCTGGCCGAGGCGGTTGATCTCCACGACCGCGTTCGACGGGGTCACCGAGACGTTGAGCCACCCCCACGGAGGGCTCGCGTGTTGGGTGGCCGCATTGCCGGGGAACTGGTAGACGTAGCCGTAGTTGTGGGTCGTGTTGGTCACGTTGGCGGCGCCGAAATCGAACGAATAGTTCGCGGCGCGATACATGAAGTACGGATACATGCAGTTGAACGCGGTGAACGACGGGGCGCCGCACGCCGAGGCGTTGACCTCGGCCTCGCCGCCCTGCGAAGAGCTGAACCCCATCCCATCGGGATATCCGGCGCTCCCCCCCGGGCCCATCTTCGGGAGCGAGAGCTGCATCTGCCCCGACGCGGCCCACGCCGACGGGGCGTAGCTGTAGCAGTCGGTTCCGTTCGGATCGCAGCTCCCCCAGGTCGGGTCCGGCTCCGGGATCGAGGAGTTGAGGGCGTGACCGATCTCGTAGGCGAACGAGATCGTGCCGGCGCCGCTCGCGGCCCACGTTAGGTTATTCCCGTAGGCCGCGGTCGCGTAGAACGGTCCGAGGCCCACGCCGTTCGGGTCTCGCAGCCGGATCGTGCCGTTCAGGTGGGTGGTCGCGTCGGCGATATCGAACGTCCACGGCTCGGTGCGCCCCTTCGAGCTCTCGTTGACGAAGATCGTGTCGCCCGAATGCATGACGAGGATCGAGTCGCTCCCCGCCGCGTAATTGTCGAGGGGGGCGGCCTGGGCGACGTTGACCTCGGAGGATCCGATCAGGCCCCAGACGGGCGTGCAGACAAACCAATCGTTGCTCCCCGCCACCCAACTGGCCGAGAACGAGCCGTCGGAACCGCAATCGACGGAGCCGCTGTTGGGGCCGGTCGCCTGGGGGGCCGACGGGTAGAACTGCAATTCGAAGAACGCCTGTTGATCCAAGCTGGACGCGTTGTAGACCACGCCCCCCAGCCAGAAGGTCGCGTAGAGATCCCCCTGGCTCCGAGCCACGTAGCTGCGGGGGAGGATGAACTCGAACGACGCGTTCCCCCCGGTCCCGGGAGCGCTCGAGAAGTAGCTCATCGTGGGCTCATCGTGGCCGTAGCAGTACGCGGGGGAGTAGTTCCGGACGAGGCTCGAGTTCCAGAGAATCCCGTCGCACCCCGTCACGTTCTGTGAGCCACCGGTCCAGCTCGCAGGGGCGGGAAGAGATGGAGCTCGCGCGGACCCGGTCGGAGCTCCCCCCACCGCCGCCGGGCCGGCTGCCGACGCAACGAACAGGACGACGAGGAGGAGGGCTCCGGCGATCCTCCCTCGGCGCGTCCGGCCCGGAACGGCCCCGCGGGTCGCCGTACGGGAGGCGTTGCGCTGACGAGCCGTGCCCATCGTCCTTCCTCCCGGATCCCGACCGAACGTCGAGCGCTTGCCCCGCGATGAACGTGGCCCCGCATGAGCGTGTCGATGTCGGAGCGGGGGCACGCTCGGCGCCGGCTCGCCTTACCGTCGCTTCGGTCGTCCGTGGCCGACCCGCTCTTCGATCAAGGTCGCGAGATAGCTCGCGGGAAGCTCGTCCATCGAGACCTCCGCGGGGGTCCCGCTCTCTCCGGTCTCGAGCGAGATGAGCCCCGAGCGGTCGAGCTCTTGGAGCGTGCGCCAGAACGTCGTGCGGCTCACGGCCTTCTCCGAGAACTCGTCCAGGAGCGCGGCGTGAGCGGTGCGGAGGGTCAGGGAGGAGATGCTGGATCCCCGGCGACGGAGCGACCGAGCGAGCGCGAGCAGCACGGTGAGCGCGTGCGTCGAGAGGCCCTCGAGCTGGCTCTCGCTCACGGTCGGATAGATCGACCCCTTCGCGGCCCGAACGTCGTCGCTCGCGATCTCGTCGCGCCCCTCGCTCTCCGCCGCGTGCGCCGCCCCGCCGAGGACCTCGAGCGCGAAGCGCGCGTCCCCGTTCGGCGCGGCGATCCGAGCGATCTGCGTGAGCACGCTGCGGTCGAAGGAGCCCGGTCGCAGGGCGAGCCCCGCGCGCATCTCGAGGATCCCCGTCAGCTGCTCCCGCGTGTACTGGGGCAGCGCGATGCGATGCGTGATCCCGAAGCTCGAGCGGCTGGCGGGGTCGAGGAGCGCGAGCAGATCGTCCGGCGAGATGAGGACGAGCGAGATCGAGCCCAGGCCGACCTCGGCCGCCCGCGAGAGCAGGTAGACGAGCTTCGTCTCCTGCCGCACGAGCGCCCCGGCCTCGTCGAGGACGATGAGATAGTGGCGCGGGTGCCGACGCACGCCCTGCTCGAAGACGTCGAGCATCTCGGAGAGGCTGTACCCCCGATCCGGAAGGTGGACCTCGACCGCCCGCAAGAGATCGAGCGCTACCGTGCGGTCGCTGGCCCGCCGCCAGGTGTTGATGTACACCATTTTGAGCGGCGCCGGTCCGATCCGCCCGAGGCGCTCGAGGTCGCCGCCGAGACGTTTCGCCAGCGCCGTCTTGCCGCTGCCGATCCCCCCGGAGATCTGGAGATGGAACGGCACCCCGCGACCGAGCGATTCGCGATAGCGTCGGGTCAGCCGATCGAGCTCCTCGGTCCGGAAGGGAAGCTGCGACGGAAGGAAGTTGGGGTCGAGGGTTTCCTCGTGCAGGAGGATGCGACCCACGGAATCGGCCTCGCGGGTGCCAGCGACGCTCGGGATATCAAGCCCGCGCCGACGCGCGCGGGGGGAGCCGCGCCCAGATCCGATCGACCGCTCGGCCGGCAACCTCTCCCGGGGCTTCGGACGCATCGAGACGGAACCACCCCGGGCGATGGCGGAGGGAACGATAGGCGCGGGCGACGCGGGCCGGGACGCCCCTCCGCTCCAACGGGGCCGGGGGACCTCCTCGCGCTCGGAGGCGCCGGCCCCCGGCGGTCGCCGGGAGATCGAGCCAGAGCACCAGGTCCGGGGTCTCCGTCGCGGTGCGCTGGAGCCGCTCGAGTCGACGCCGATCCGGCGGGGGGAGCGCGCTCCCCTGGTAGGCGATCGTCGACCAGAAACTCCGGTCGGTCAGCACGACGTCGGCGCGCCCCAGGTCGTGACGGAGTCGCGGGGCCGCCAGGAATCGGTCGATCGTGAAATACACGGCGGCGGCCCACGGGTCCCTCGACGACGCGCGCTGCGCGCACCGCCCCCACTCGGGGTCCGACGGTTCGCGCCGGAGGCGGACCCGGGCGCCTCGCGCGCGCAGTCGTCGCGCGATCTCGCGCTGGGCCGTCGACTTCCCCACGCCGTCGATCCCTTCGAGGGCGACGTAGAGGGCGCGGCGCGGTGGGAGGTTCACGGTCGCGGGCCTCCCGGGGGAACGGTCGGGACCCATCCGTAGGTGCGGCGGATCGACTCTTCGAAGGGGATCCTCAGCCGCTCGATCGACTCCGGGCGATGCGAGGCGATCCAGCGCGCGCGTCGCGGGACGGTCTCGAGGTCGAGGACGGCGCCGGGACGTCGGGAGTCGTCAAGGAAGTCGGTCTCCCAGAACCACGGACCGTCGTCGGGAAGCGCGTCGATCACGACCTCGCGCTTCGCCAGGTACGAGCGGGGGATCTCCGATGCTCGGGCGGGAGGGACGCGCGCGCGGGCGTAATGCTTCACCACGCGCTCCGGGCGCAGCCCCTGGCGACGAGCTCGGTCGGCGAGCGAGCGGTACCCCTCCTCGGTAAGGTCTTCGCAGTGGACGATCGCGGGGCAATCGGCGTCCCGAGCGCGCGCGAAGGCGGCATCGAAGAGGCGCTCGCTCTCCGCCCGGAGCGCGGGATCCTCGACGGGAAAGTGCGGGCGGCCGACCTCCCCCAGCGCGACCGCGCGGCGGTCCCGGATCCACGCGACCGCGAGGTCGAGCGCCTCCTCCTGCAGCGACGCCGCCGCCGCGAGGCCGATCGAGGCCGCCGCGTGGACGAGGTCGACGGGGTAGGGGGCGAGCACGCAGTACACTCCGACGCCCAGTTCCGACTCGATCCGGTGGGCGAGTTGCGCGGTCGTCTCGAACTGCCGTCGATAGTCGTCGACCGTCCGAGGCGCTCGGGGTTCGTAGTTCTGGGTCGCGAGGAAGAGATGGGTTCCGCCCGCTTCCCGGAACCGGCGCGCCGCCGCCACCCCCTCCCCGGACGGGGCGAGGTGGCAGTGATGGTCGACGATCGGGAGGTCCGGGGGCAGCGGCTGGTCCGCCCGCACCGTCCCGCCCTAGCGCAGGAGTCCGGCGCCCTGGAGCTCCTTGGTGATCTTCTTGACCGCGACCTCGACGTCGGACGGCTTGCGAGCCCCGGTGCAGACGAGCTTGCCGCTCCCGAAGAGGAGGACGACGACGCGCGGCTCTTCGATCCGGCACACGAGCCCCGGGAACTGTTCCGGCTCGTACTCCACGCGGTCCAACCCGAGCGTCACGGCGATGGCGTTCAGATTGATCTCGCTCTCGAGGTCCGAGCTCGCGACGATGTTCTGCACCTCGATCTTCGGGTGCATGTTGATCTTCTGCCCGCCTTTGCGGATCTGCTGCGAGACCGTCGCGATCGAGTCCTCGACCTCC